>JAJYGJ010000217.1 GCA_021790695.1 Nitrospirota bacterium
TACCGGTTTCACCATGAACCCGTTCGCGCCGGCCTCGCACGCCTTTTTTTTCTCCTCGGCGTTCTTTTCGGTCGTAACCATCAGCACCGGGATGTGGGCGCTGGACGGGTCCGCCTTGAGGGTCTTTATAAGCTCGATGCCGTCCATGAAGGGCATGTTCAGGTCGGTTATTATCATGTTGACGTCGCCCCCCGCGACTTTGGACATCGCGTCGAGGCCGTTTTCCGCAGTCGTCACGTCAAACCCCTTTGATTTGATGTAGAAGCCCAGCAGCTTCCTTGTCGTGCGGCAGTCATCAACGATCAGGACTTTCATTTCACGTTGTCCTCTTGTAAACAAGGGTATTATTGAATATTACGGGCTTGAAGGCCCTGGTTATGTCGTGCAGGCTCTCGGATTTGCCGATGAAGAGATACCCGCCTGGCTTCAGGCTGTCGTACAGGCGGGAGACGGCCTTTCTCTTGGACTGCGTATCGAAATAGATGAGCACGTTGCGGCAGAAGATGACATCCATCATGCCGGGAAGAAATTTTTGCTTCCTGTCGTCAGCCAGGTTTATGTTCATGAACCTGACCGCGTTTTTAATCTCCTGGTTCAACTCGTAGAGATCCCCTCCGTTTTTGAAATATTTTGACATATAGTACTCCTGGGTGTTCCTGAGGGAGTAGGAATTGTAAACAGCCCGCTTTGCGGACTCCAGGGTCTGATTGCTGATGTCAGAGGCGTAGATATTCGGCCTCAGGGCGGGGTTCTTCTCCCTGAGGACGATGGCCATGGTGTAAGGCTCCTCGCCCGTGGAGCATGCGCTTGACCATAGCGAAAGGCCTTTCACGCCGTTCCTGCCCAGGAGGTCCGGCACCACATGCTCGACCAGCACCGCGAAATGCTCCGGCTCCCTGAAAAACGATGTCTCGTTGGTGGTGATTGCGTCAAAAAGACGGCCCATCTCCTCGGCGTTGCCGCCGGACTCGATCGCCTGGAGATAATCGTCGAACCCGGCCAGTCCCCTTGCCTCGAGCCTTGAGGCCACTTTCTTTTCGACGAGGTACTTCTTGGCGTCGGGTATGAAGATGCCGCTTTCCTCATAGATGATGTTCCTCAGCCGCTTGAAGGTCTCCATTCGAAGCGCAATCTCTGCCACTAGTCAATTTTCTCCTCATGCCGCCGGGTGGTCTGTCCGTCTTCAGACCCCGGCTTTCCGTCTTTTTCGGACCTGCGAATCCCGCCCAACAGTCTCAGGGCCCTGGAACTGGCGTTTTTTATCGCAATTATACTGCTGTCCTTCATCGTTTCTATAACGGGTACGGCCTCCGCGCAGCCCATCTCTCCCAGTAATTCTATGAGGAAGGCGACCCCTCTGAATTTCAGGCGGTCGTCCCTTAAAAGACCGATCAGGGCGGGGGCGCAGCCAAAACCCTTTAAAGCGCTCTTCAGCTCCTCGATCCTGCCTTCATAATCCGGGCTGGAAGGGTCCAGGGAGCCGGCCGCGTCCACCATGGGGAAAATCGCCTTTTCCTCCTTGAAGGCGGCAAGCCCCATGAGGGCCAGCATCTTGTCGTCCCACCCGCCGTTTATAAAGATGTCCAGGAGGAGCTGACCGATGCCCTTTATCTCCGGGATGATGCCGGCCGAAAGGAGGCTCTTTACCGTAAGCGCCTTCTCATAATCCGATATCTCCTCCCATTCGAGGTGCTCCATGAGGGCGCCAAGGGCCTTTTCGGTCCCGATCGAGGCCAGGCAGGTTATGGCCTCGCTCCTGACGACCTCTCCGGGGCTCATGAGCAGTTCCGCCACCGCCTCGACCGACCTGTCGTCTCCGGTCGCGGCAAGCGCTTCCAGGGCCGCGAAAGAGACCCATTCCGTGTCCCTGAGCGCATCGACCAGCGCGGGCGCGGCCTCGGTCAGACGCAGGGACCCTATTGCCTTCGCGGCCGAGACCCGCACGTTCGGGTTCGGGTCCCTCTGGAGTATTTCCCGCAGCACGTCCGGCGTGCGGCATTCGCCTATGTCGCTTATAAGGTCGAGGGCGAATTTGCGGACGTCGTCGTCCTTGTCCCTCAGGAGAGCGCCCAGAAGCGGCACGGCCACCCCGCCAAGCTCCTGGAGGATAATGACGGCCATGTTCCTTATTACCACTTCATCTCTCAGCAGCGGCAGCACCATGTAGGCGGTGGCCTCCCCGCCGATAGAGATGAGAGAGCGCATGGCCGCGTCCTGCACGCCCTGGTTTTCGTCTCTCAGCGCCTTTATGAGCGGCAGCACGACCCTCTCATCGCCGGCGGAAAGATGTTCAGCGGCGACACGCCTCTTTGAAGAATCGGCGTTTTCCAGGTCCCGCAGCAGCTCCTTCACTTTCTGGCTTGTCATGCTCATTTTTTGAAAGTTTTCCCTTTTATATATATTTATCGGCAGCCCCGGCCGGATTCTTTAAAATCCCCGGTTTCTTTAAAATCCGCCTCGACGCCGAACCTGCTCTTGAGTCTCATGAGGGCCTGCTTGTGCAGTTGCGAGATCCTGCCCTCGGTGATGTCCAGCACCTTTGCTATCTCCTTCATCGTCAGCTCATCCCAGTAATAGAGGGACAGTATCAGCCTTTCCTTCTTCGGCAACTGGTCTATGGCCGCCGCAAGCGCCCGTTTGAGCCTGCTGTCCTCCAGTTCCCCCAGGGGCCCCCTGGCGTTTTTGTCGCTTATGCACTCCGCGATGTCCAGGTCCCCTTCATCCCCGTTCATCCTGAAATCCTCGAAACGGAGCATCACGGTGCCGTTGGTGTCCTGAAGTATCCGGTGATACTCCTCCACGGTTATGCCCATCGCGCCGGCGATCTCCTCCTCTTCCGGCATCCGGCCAAGCTCCTTTTCGAGCCTGGCGTGGGCTTTCCTTACACTGTCGATTTTCCTCTTCGCCGATTTCGGCACCCAGTCACAGGCCCTGATCTCGTCCAGCATGGCCCCCTTGATGCGGAACTCAACGAACGTCCGGAGTTTCGCCTTCTGCCGGTCGTAGCGCCCGAGGGCGTCCAGGAGGCCCATGGTGCCCACGCTTATCAGGTCCTCCTCGGTAAGGTGCGCCGGAAGCCTCCAGGCTAGCCTGTAGGCGGTATATTTTATGAATGGCAAAAACTCCCTTATCAGGAGATCGGTCTCCTCTTCGCTCAGGTGCGCATGGCTTGTCATCTGCATCTCGTCAACCCCGTTCCAGGCAGAAGGTCGCCCAGGAAAAACTGGATGGACCCCTTCACCTTGCCTTTTGATTCCATTATCTTTTCCGCTATCCGGGAGATCTGCCACGAGGCTTCGCTGCCCGGAAACATGTCCACAAACGGTTTTTGCGCCCTGACGGCCTTCCCCACGGAGCCGTCCACGGGTATGTAACCAACGTAATTGAGCGAGACATTCAGGAACCTTTCCGTCACGAGCATGAGCCGCTTGAATATGTCAAACGCCTCCTTGGGGCCCCTGGCCGAATTTATGATGACGCTGAACTCCCTCTCCTGATACCGGGTGAAGAGCACTTTTATGAGCGCGTAGGCGTCAGTCAGGGCCGTGGGCTCCGGCGAGGTGACCACGAGCGTTTCCTCCGCGGCAACGCAGAAGAAGGCCACGTTCTCCGAAATCCCCGCCGCGGTGTCTATAATGAGCAGGTCGAAGTTCCCCGTATAGGCGTCAAATTCCTCCATGATCTTCAGCCTCTGGAACTCGTCAAGACGGGTAAGCTCCTGCACGCCGGAGCTGGCGGGCAGTATCTTTATGCCGTGGGGCCCCTCCACCATGATCTCCGGGAACGTCTTCTGGCCGGCAAGCACGTGCTGGATGTTCCACTTCGGCGCGAGCGACAGCAGCACGTCGATGTTGCTCAACCCGAGGTCGGCATCGAGTATTATCACCTTCTTGCCCAGCTTGTGCGCGGCCACGGCAAGGTTCACGGCGACGTTCGTTTTGCCCACTCCCCCCTTGCCGCTTGCTACCGTGAGCGTTTTGACGCGTCCTCTTCCGCCGTCGTTCAGCATTTGGGGCATCCTTTCGAAAGTATCAGATTTCCGAGCATGTCCTCGTCCGGGAATTCCAGGTCGTCGGGCACCTTCTGGCCCGTGGAGACATACGCCACAGGTTTGCCGTAGATCATCTGAAGGTTATAGATCATCCCGAGGCTCGCGGCCTCGTCCACCTTGGTAAACGAGATGCAGTCAACGGGCAGCCCGCGGTAATGCGAATACGCCCTGGTCATGAACTCGTCGTCGCTCGATGCGCTCATGAGCAGATGGACCTCGGGCGCCGGAAGTCCCGGGGCGGCCGCTGCGGCGTGCATGCTCCGGATATATTCGATATAGGAGGCGTCCGCCGGGTTCCTGCCTGTCGTGTCTATGAAGATCAAGTCCCTCGTGCGCGCGAAATTGGACAGGTGCCTTTGAAACTCCGCCGGCCCGGCGGCGGTCGCAAGCGGAATCCCCATTATCCTGGAATATATCCTCACCTGCTCGCCCGCGCCTATCCGGTAGGTGTCAAGGTTTATGATCGCAGCCCTCCGGCCGCGCCGGACCGCCCTGGCCGAGAGCTTGGCGATGGTCGT
>JAJYGJ010000211.1:0-1134 GCA_021790695.1 Nitrospirota bacterium
CGATCCGGAAGAGGGATTCCTCGTGAAGTTTCTCTATGTTTCCGGCCTGCCAGTTGGGGTTGCCCGCCCTGCCAAGACCGGAGAAAATGACAATGCCCCGGAATATCCTCTTGTTTGTTTTGAAGGAAAAAAGCGGACTCTCCAGGCATCTCTCGAGCATAACGTCGCCGCGTCTCTGCACTTTTGTGTCTATGCTGAGCGCCATCAGCCAGTAATGCCTGTCTATAAGGCTTTCGGCGCGCAATTCGGCATAGGTGTGGCCCAGGTTCCTTTTGCCCATGGTCAGGCGGGAATGGGCCACGGTGTCGGCCGCCAGGTGGCTCAGGTAGCCAAGACCGAAGGCCTTTTCGGGCTCGCTGCGGGCGCCCTCCAGCAGATCGAAGGCCACGTCCCAGTTGTGGGGGTTTTTCTCCCTGGGAAGGTATTTCTTGGCGAATATTATATCGGCCATTATGTTGCCGTAAAGGTAGTCCTGCCTGAATTTTTTAATGACCGCATAGGCCGTGCCGGGAAGCGCGGAGGCCCCGGTCAGGAAGACCTCGGTCCCCAGATAGATATGAGTGAGCGGCCCCCAGGCAAAGGCATGCGAGGGAAAGAAAAAAACCAATATAAAAACAGTCAGCGCCCAGATAAACATTTGACAACCGGCGATGTCAGGGCATTTTTCATGCCAAGGGACATCCTTGCCGCAGCATCGCCGCTACTACTATAACAGAATCAATCCCGGAGGCACAACAGCTTTTTGAAATCGGTAGTGGTACAGTTTGGTTAACATCAGGGCGGAGCGCGGCCGGCGGTTCGGCTTCTCGCGCTCCCGCCTTGGCGGGATGGGCGGACTCCATCCCGGCTTTTACGCGCGGGCCAAGGCCCGCGTGGGGGGCGCGTTTCGCTCACCGCCAACCACACTCCGCCTCACACGCAGTTTGTTTTATACCGGGTTTGTTTGGGAAGCCGGAAAAAGCGAAAGCGCCATCGCCCGGCGAAACCGAACTGTGCCACTATCTTCAAATCCGCGCCCTTGCGGGAAAAATTGATTATATTTAAAATAGATAATGACCTGGACAGGAAAGGGGGGCAGATGAGCGTCAACAACAATATAAAAACGCAGACGCAGTCGCTTCAGGAGGCGTATCT
>JAJYGJ010000211.1:1144-4461 GCA_021790695.1 Nitrospirota bacterium
AAGATGCTCGTTGTGGTTTATCTCACAAACGGCATAAGGTTGAGGGGGATAATAAAGGGCTTCGACAATTTTGTCGTTATGCTCAAGGGCACCACAACCCAGCTTATTTACAAGCATGCCATTTCGACCATCCTTCCGGAAAAGGAGTTGCCGGACCTGGAATGACGGAGGCCGCACAAAAACAAAAAAATCCCGTCCCCACTGTTGACATAATAATAGAATTCGGGGAGGGCATAGTGCTTGTGGACAGGAAAAATCCCCCCTTCGGATGGGCGCTGCCAGGCGGGTTTGTGGACTACGGGGAAACCCTGGAGGATGCCGCCCGCAGGGAGGCCGCGGAAGAGACCGGGCTCCGGGTGGAGCTTTTGAGGCAGATGCACACTTACTCCGATCCCCGGCGGGACCCGCGCCGGCACACCATAAGCACCGTCTTCATAGCGAAGGGCAATGGCAGGCTCGAGGCCGCCGACGATGCAAAACAGGCCGGTATCTTCGGGCGGGCCTCGCTTCCAAAACCCATCGCATTCGATCACGGGCAGATCCTGGATGATTATTTCGACCGGAGGTATTAAGTAACCGATGCTTAAATCCATGCGCAAACACGCCAAATATTTCTATGTCCTCTTCGTGGTGATTATAATCTCTTTTGTCTTCTGGGGGGTTGGGACCGGCTCATTTGGCGCAAAGACGACGGCAGTGGCCTCGGTGGGCGGCACGAAGATAACCCTGAACCAGTACCTGAGGGTTTACGAGCGTGCCGAGGAGAACATGCAGGACGTCTACGGGTCGAAATTCGATGACAAGATGAAGAAGGCCCTTAAGGTCCAGGTCCTGGGAGAGATGATCAATGACATTATTCTCTCCAGGGCGGCCCGGGACGCCGGCATAACGGTGACGGACTCCGAACTGCGTGAGGCGATAATGTCCGAGCCGGTTTTTAAAGCGGGCAACGTATTTAG
The DNA here is from genome assembly GCA_021790695.1 of Nitrospirota bacterium. Taxonomy (GTDB): domain Bacteria; phylum Nitrospirota; class Thermodesulfovibrionia; order Thermodesulfovibrionales; family JdFR-88; genus JAJYGJ01. Next base: position 2,104 of record JAJYGJ010000211.1, read on the forward strand.
CAAGAATGTCTACTTAAGGACGCTTGCTCTCAACCGTATGACCCCGCGGGACTACGAGGCCATGGAGCGCCGCCAACTGCTGGTGCAAAAGATGACAAGGCTCATAGAAGACCCCGTCCAGCTCTCCCCCCCGGAGCTGGCCGCCGTCTCCGAAATGGCCGCCTCCGCCAAAGTCAAGAACGTCCCGGGCAAGGCCGGGACGGCGGATATCCTGCGGGAGGCCGTGCTCAGGGATAAGCGGCAGCGGGCGTTCATCTCCTTTATCGAGGGTGTGAGCAGGCGGATGCACGTCACTGAAAACCTGAAGCCCATATCCTAGGGGACCTTTTTCTGCGGCGGAAAGGTCATATCCCGGCGCGGAAGGGCGGCCCGGGGAGGGTGATCCTGGGGCTCATGTCCGGCACCTCCCATGACGGCGTTGACGCGGCAATCATAAAAATCGGTGAGACCGGATCTTGGCCCGAATTGCTTTTTTCCGCCTCCTACCCTTTCCCCAAGGCCCTGCGGGAGGAGATAAGCGCCGCCCCCCGGGCGGCTGCGGATGAGGTATGCAGGCTTAATTTCAGGCTCGCCCGCGCCTTCGCAAGGGCGGCCTCTTCGTGCATCGGGGCCTCCGGCATCCGGCCCGACGCCATCGCCTCCCATGGGCAGACCATTTTTCACATCCCGCCCCGGAAAGGAAGGCCCGGCTCCACATTGCAGATAGGGGAGCCGTCCGTGATCGCGGGCCTTACCGGCATACCGGTCGTGGCCGGCTTCAGGCCCGCCGATATGGCCGCTGGCGGCCAGGGCGCGCCGCTTGTCGCCTTCGCCGATCATGTGATCTTCCGGGGAAAAGGGACAAAGGCCGTTCAGAATATAGGGGGGATCGCCAATGTAACGGTCGTGACGCCGTCCATCGACAATGTGATCGCCTTCGATACCGGGCCGGGCAACTGCCTTATCGACATCGCGATGCGGACGCTCTTCGGCCGCCCGATGGACCGCGGCGGACGGATGGCGGCAAGGGGCAAGCCGGACCGGGCCCTGCTTAAAAGGCTACTTGCGGCATCCTATCTGAAAAAGGCGCCGCCCAAGTCCACGGGGCGGGAACTCTTCGGGGAGGCCTTTCTTGCGCGAATCCTTGAAGGCGCGAAAGTAAAAAAACAAAAACCCTCCTTTGCGGCCGACCTGATCTCGACCCTGACCCATTTCACGGCCCTCTCGATAAGGGATGCATACCGCCGCTTCATACTGGGCAGTTACCCCGTTTCCGAGATCATCCTTTCGGGCGGGGGCGCAAAAAACGTTTACCTGGCGGGCCTGCTGCGGGAGGTCATGAGTCCCATATCGGTCAACCGGATCGAGGACTACGGCATACCGGGGGCGGCCAAGGAGGCCATGAGCTTTGCCATCCTCGCAAACGAGACCCTCTCCGGCCGGCCCTCGAACGTCCCGGGGGCCACGGGGGCCGGAAGAAAAGCCGTTTTGGGCGGCTTGTACCTGCCTTAGGCGGAAAATAATGATATGATGTCCTGGAGACTTAAGTTCTGGGAGTTTCTGGAGGCGAAACTCTTCACCCTGCCCTCCTCGCCGGAGTTGTTCAATCAGTACAGGGACACGGACGCGTCCTTCGATCTGCCAGGCGCCGACGCAATCAGAAGGGAAAACTGAAGGCATACCTTATGGGCTTTGGCAGGCGGCCCTCCGTCTTGCTTGTTGGAGAGGCTGCCGGCCCGTGGGGGGCCAGGTTCTCCGGCGTGCCGTTTACAAGCGAAAGGCAACTGGAAAAAGGCGGGCTTCCCTTCAGGGGGCGCAAGTCGAGCAATCACGAGCCGCCGTACTCCGAGAATTCCGGGACCGTGGTCTGGGGGGCGCTTCTGCCCCGCTACCCGGAATTTTTCCTCTGGAACGCGGTGCCGCTTCACCCGCACAGGAAGGGAGAGCCGCTTTCCATCAGGACGCCGGGGGCCCGGGAGATCAGGGCTTTCTGCCCTCTTTTGAGGGAGGCGCTCGACATACTGCGGAATCCATCCGGGGCGGGGCAGGGACGGGTCGTAGCCGTTGGAAGAAAGGCCGAGTACGCCCTGAAACTGATCGGTGTGCCCTGCCTCTACGCGCGTCATCCGGCCCAGTCCGGCGCTGCCCGGTTCCGGGCGGGCATCAGCAGGGCCTTCACGGGAGTTTAGCATATGAGACACGGTTTTTTTCGGGTAGTGTCTCAGTTTGCTGCCGGGCTACGGCGGCAAACGCCCCTCCCCCCCTCCCATGAATGGGGTATATCCGCTTGTTCCCAGAGCCCATTTACCTGCCTGCCCTATTCATTCCGGCGGCGGCCGTTCCGGGCGTAACGCAAAAGATCCGTTTAGCCGTTTTAAA
>JAJYGJ010000106.1 GCA_021790695.1 Nitrospirota bacterium
ATACCCACGAAGAAGAGCCAGATATTTTCCACCGCGTCGGATAATCAGTCCGCGGTCACCATAAAGGTCCACCAGGGCGAAAGGGAGATGGCGGCCGACAACAAGCTCCTGGGCGTCTTCGAGCTTGTGGGCATCCCGCCCGCCCCGCGCGGGGTCCCGCAGGTGGAGGTCACCTTCGACATAGACGCTAACGGCATACTGCACGTCTCCGCGAAGGACCTGGGCACCGGGAAGGAGCAGTCGATAAGGATAACGGCCTCCAGCGGCCTGACGGAAGAAGAGATAAAGAAGATGACCAGGGACGCCGAAAGCCACGCGGGCGAGGACAAGAACAAGCGCGCCCTGGCCGAGGCGAAAAACGAGGCCGACACGCTCACGTACTCCGTCGAAAAGAGCCTGAAGGAGCTTGGCGACAAGATACCCGCCGATGAGAAGGCGGATATAGAAAAGGCCCTGGAGGAGTGCAGGAAGATCAAGGATACGGCCACCGACGCCGAGTCCATCCGGGGCGCTGTGGAAAGGCTCTCCACCGCCTCCCATAAGATCGCGGAGCATCTCTATAAGCACGCCCAGGCGGGCCAGCCGGGCGCGGGCCAGCCCGGAGAGGGCCAGCAGCCGGGCGCGGGCGCAGGCCAGCCCGGAGCAGGCCAGCCTGAGGAGGAAAAAGTGGTTGAGGCGGAGTTCGAGGAAGAGGATAAAAAATAAAAAAATAGAGTTAAGGTTAGAATAAATAAGGAAACTGGTGTGGTGTTTCAGATTATGCTGATAATTTTTGAAACACCACACTGACAAGAGAAGGGAAATTTAAAATAGAATCGAAATGAAGGATTATTACGAGACCCTTGGCGTCGGCAGGGACGCCACCCAGGACGAGGTCAAGAAGGCCTTCCGGCAACTTGCGCTGAAATACCATCCGGACAGAAACCCCGACAACAAGATTTCCGAGGACAAGTTCAAGGAGATAAACGAGGCCTATTCCTGCCTGGGCGACGCCGAAAAGCGCAGGCAATATGATATGACGGGTTTCTGCGGCACGGAGGCGTTCGGCGGTTTCGGGCCCGGTGCGGGCTTCGGGGCCGGCAAGGAGGCCTTCGGCGGCTTTGGGGACGTCTTCGAGGACATCTTCGGGGAATTTTTCGGCGCCGCCTTCGGCCGGAGGGGGCCCAGGCCGGAAAGGGGCCAGGACTTGAGGTATGATGTCCAGATAGACCTCACGGAGGCCGCGCAGGGCAAGAAGCTCAGCATCAAGATACCCCGCTCCGTAAACTGCGCCGAATGTAACGGCACGGGCTCCGCCACGGGCCAGACCGCCGTCTGCCCGGATTGCAAGGGGACGGGGCAGGTGAGATTCCAGCAGGGGTTTTTCTCCGTCAGCAGGACGTGCGGCAGATGCCGCGGCGCCGGAAGGGTGATAGAAAAGCCCTGCGGCAAATGTCACGGCTCCGGCCGGGTGCAGGTCGAAAGGGACCTCACGATCAATATTCCGGCCGGCGTGGAGGACGCGATGAGGTTCCGGGTTTCGGGCGAGGGCAATACGGGCTCTTACGGCGGCCCTCCCGGCGACCTCTACGTGATTGTGGGCATCAAGCCGCATCCGGGCTTCAGGCGCGATGGCGATGACATAATCTGCGAGCAGCCTGTGTCATTCGCCCAGGCGGCCCTTGGAGTGGACCTGGAGATAGATACCCTCTGGGGAAGTGAAAAGCTCCACGTGCCCGCGGGCACGCAGCCGGGGGAGACCTTCAGGCTTAAGGGCAAGGGCATGCCGCGCATGGGCAAGAAATCGAGAGGCGATCATGTCGTGAAGGTCAGGGTCGTGATCCCCGGCAAATTGAACGACAAGCAGAGGGAGTTGCTCGAAGAGCTTGCCAGGCTCTCCGGCGAGTCCTTTGCCGCCAAAAGCACCCTTAAAGACAAGCTGCGGGGCATGTTCGCCGCTGGCGGATAGGGCCGCTGGCGGATGATGCGTCTTTACTGCCCCGGCCTTCCCGGTTCTGGTAACGTTCAGATAGGGGCGGAAGAATTCGAGTACGCAAAAAACGTCCTGAGGGCGAAACCCGGCGATAAGATTGCCCTGTTTGACGGAAAGGGCAGGGAGGCCTCGGGGGTGATCGCCTCCATTTCCCGCAAAGACCTTTCAGTCCGCATCGGGGAGACACTGGATTCCCGGAAAGAGCCCGCCCTGAAGATCCTTTTTTTGCCTGCCGTCCTCAAGGGGCAGAAGATGGATTTCGTGATACAAAAGGCCACGGAGCTTGGCGTGGCGCGCATGCGGCCCCTTATTACCGGGCGCACCCAGGTCGGTGAGACAAGAAAGCTCGCCAGATGGCGCAAGATAGCGATAGAGGCCGCAAGGCAATGCGGCCGCAGCTTCGTGCCCGAAGTGGACGAGCCCGTCTCCCTGAGCCGGTACTTCACCGAAGACAATTTCACGGAAAATATGGGGGCCGGCATGAATGGCGCCGGCGTCCTTTTCTGGGAGGGGGGCGGCGCGGGGCTCAAGGAGCTTTTTCTTTCAGGGCGGCTGAAAAGCAGCGGGGCGGAACGGATTTCCGTGGCCGTCGGCCCGGAGGGCGGATTTTCAGCCGAAGAAGTCTCTCTTGCGGCGCAAAAGGGGTTTCACACGGCCTCCCTGGGGCCGAGGATCCTTCGCGCCGAGACCGCCGCGGTACTGGCCGTCGGGCTGGTCCAGTTTTTAATGGGCGATATGGGCTAGGACAGAGCGGCGTATTTTGCGGCGCGGGGAACCCGTTTCCGGGGCGGCGTCAGGCGAAAACGCGGCAAGAGATTTGCCGCCCGCGGGGGCCCCGGGATGAAGCAGCCGGGACTTTACCTGAACAGTCTTTGCAACTGCTTTTCCATCTCTCCGCCGATGCGTTTCTCAACGGCTTTCCCGGCGGCGGTGCTTATGCCCACATGCGGCTTCCGCGTGGTGCCGTTTATCTTCATGGGAATGACCGTCCACCCTTTTTTGTTGGCCAGAAAATTCAGGTATTTTCTCCCGATCCCGCCGGAAAGGGCGGGTGAGAGCTGCAAGTCGAGCGCGACGTCCAACTGTTTTTCCCTGCCTATGGAGCCTTTTACGGGGTTGAACTCCAGGGCGGCGGAATTGAAATAGCCGTCAAGGAATGTCCTGCCGTTTTTTATCGCGTAATTCATGAGTGAGTCGTTGAACGAGGGCGTGCTCAGCTCCGGCATGCCAAGCAGGACGGCTATCTGCCGCGCTATGGAGGATTGCCTCACTATTATTTTTGAAAAGCGGGCCCGGCCCTTCCCCCGCAGGGTGTCTTTTATAACTCCCGGCCCGAACCCGATGCTGCCAAGGACATTGCCGTCGACTATCACCTTGTCTCCTCCGGTAACTGTCGCCCTGAACGGATTTACTGAAAAAACGCCGCCGGAATACCTGTAATCCATGCTCAAACCTTTGATTACGTAATTTTTATAAAGTGCCGTCGCCACGGTTATCCTGCCGGTTGCACTGAGTTTGGTGGCCGGTTTGGGCCGGGCCGCCACCGGGCGTTTTGGCGCCCTTGCCTTTTTTTTCTGCGGAAGCGCGGCCATAAACGTTCCAAGGTCGAGCCTTTTCGAGGAGACATCCAGTGTGACCGACGGCGCGGTAAGATAGTTGTTGACTGAGCCGCTTAACTTTATCGAGTCCTTGTCCAGGGATGCGTCGAGCGCTATTTTTATCTGGCCGGCTATCTTTATTTTCCCGGCGACGTCGGCCTGCACGGTCTTGAGCTTCGCTTTGAGGGCCTTCAGGTCTATCTCGCCGCTGACGGCGGGCTGGCCGGCCGGCCCCGTTGCCAGATCGAAATCCATGTCCGCCAGCGCCTGCGCGGCAGGGAGCGCCCCTGTATCGTCAACGAACCGGGCCGTGGCGTTTTTTATGGTTATCCTGCTGATGGCGACCTGGAATGTCTTTTTCTTTTTGGCCTCCGGCGCCCCGGTCTTCTTTGCCCCAAGCCTCCGTTTTATGTCGCTGAAATTGTAAGCGCCGTCTTTTTTCCGTTCGATGAAAATATACGGAGAGTCGAGGTAAATGCTGTTTATGACAAGCTGCCTCCTGAGGAGTGGCCAGAAACGGTATTTCAGGACAAATTCCTTCGCGCTGATGAAATTCCCCTTTCCGCTTCGCCTGGCCAGGGCCATATTGGAAAGCACAACCCCTCCCCTGAAAATGGATATGCTTATGTTCTCTATGGAAGCCTTCCTGCCGGTGGCGTGCTCTATGCGGGGCAACACCATGGCCTTCAGCCTTTCCCCTCTGAAATATGTGTTCACAAACAGGGAAAGCCCGGCGACGACGACGATTATTGCGGCAAGGACAACGCCCGTTATCCAGAGAAACTTTTTCAAAGGAAATCTCCGCGCCTGCCATTTGGGGCCGCAGGCCTGCCGCCGGATTTATTTTGCCTGATTTTACCACGGATCATGCCTGATTAGA
>JAJYGJ010000001.1 GCA_021790695.1 Nitrospirota bacterium
ATCCGGGGCAGCGCGAGGCGGTGCCATGCCTCCGTACGCGTTCGGCCGGCGCTCACGTATGATTCATGTCTTTTGAGGTTCGGTCTTTTTTGAGAAGAGGCCCTTTTTGGGTTTTGGCTCGGGCGCGCTCCCTCCGTCCAGGCGAATGATTCGCCCTTCGACCTTCGCTCCTTTTTCTATCGAGAGGCTTTCCCTGTATACCAGTTCACCTTTTCCCTGGGCGCTGGCCCCCACCTCTATATCGGCGCTTTCAAGGATGCCGCTGAACTCCCCGTTTATGTGGATTTTTACGGTCGCCTGGATCTTCCCGCCATGGAATTTCCCCGTGACCTTGACATGGCCCCCGGCAATTATATCGCCCCCGTGCATGCTGCCCTCAATTTCCACGCTGCCGCCTTTGGTCCTGATATTGCCTTTGCAGGTCCCTTTGATGAAAATATTGGAATTTTCATCGCTGGTTATATCGCCCTCGTAATCCCCGGTGATCTCCAGGTCGCGGGTGATTATCATATTGCCGGTAAGCTTGCTCCCATTGATGATGGCATTCATGGTCCCGGCATTCCCGGGCGCAGCTAGTGCGCCCATGCCCGGCTCCGCCATCCCTCCTTCATAGGCCGCGCGCTCCGGCAGTTTCAATATCGATACGGTTTTTTCGGAATGGTTGTCCGGATTCCCGATGGTTTTCGGATTCTCGCTCATGCCCATGCCCCTTTCACCCGGCTCTCCTGGCAATTAACGCAAGTTTGATAGTATTGTCCCTCTGCCCGGTCGTCCTCAAATCTCCTCCCGTTTTCAATATTTTCCCGGCGCACCTGTTTGGGAAACAGCCCCTCGTGGGAAATGAGTAAATGGGTTTCATCCGCGGGTTTTAATCTCATTCGACAGACCTCTGCTCCGGGAACGGCCCCTCTTTTCAAGCTTTGACGAAGCCAATAATGCCCCTCAGGCAATTATATGGGTATGGATCGGATATGAACTATGACAGTGGTCACCAAAACTAAAACTTGTCCGCGGATGCCGGCGCTCACGGCAGTTTGTCGAAAGGTGTCTCTTTAGGGGACTGGTCCCGGGGACATCATGTTTGATCATGGTTACACTTAAGAAGGCGCTGGATTCCGTGCCGGCGCACGGAATGACTGATAAAGGCAAAAGGAAAGCCGCCAGTGCCCCGGCGGCTTTCCGTCTGAAAACTTCCGGATCAAAACTGAAAACTAAATCAGTCTGCTTGCCTTGAGTGTCTTTTCCAGCTTCTTTCTGTTTTCCCCGGACATCTCGCACAGGGGGAGCCTGAACTCCTCTTTTATCCTGCCCATCATGGAAAGCGCGGTCTTCACCGGTATCGGGTTTGTCTCTAGGAACATCGCCTTATTGAGCGGTTCAAGCTCGTAGTGGAGCCGCACGGCTTTTTCGCGGTCTCCCGCCTTCCAGGCGTCCCACATGGCGGCCTCAAGGCCCGGAGCGACATTGGCGGTGACGCTGATGGCGCCCCTTCCGCCGAGGGCGTACATGGGCAGGGTCGTGAAATCGTCGCCGGAAAGGACGGTAAAACCGCTTCCGCAGAGGCGGATGATCTCGCTGGCCTGCTTCATGTCGCCGGTGGCCTCCTTGATGCCCACGATGTTTCTGATCTCCGAGAGCCGGGCGACGGTCTCGGGCAGGATATTCAGGGCGGTGCGGCCCGGCACGTTATAGAGCAGCAGCGGAAAGCCCTTTACCGCCCCGGAGACGGCCTTGTAGTGCAGATATATGCCCTGCTGGGTGGGCTTGTTGTAATACGGCGCCACAAGCAGGGCGCCGTCCGCCTTCAGCGAGACGGCCTTTTCCGTCATCATGATGGTCTCGTCCGTGGAGTTGGCCCCGGTGCCCGCTATGACCGGCACGCGCCCCTTCGCCGTCTTGACCGCAAGCTCTATCACGCGGTAATGCTCATCGTAATCGAGCGTTGCGGACTCCCCGGTGGTGCCGCAGGGTATGATGGCCTGCGTGCCCTGCTCGATCTGCCAGTTTACGAGGCCGGCAAACGCCTTCTCATCGATTTTGCCTTTTTTGAAAGGCGTCACTATGGCCACCATGGAACCTTCAAACATTTGCATCCTCCTTTATTTGAACCTATCTCAAAACCGCTTCAGAATCAATTTCGGGACGGGTCCTTTTATGCAAGAACAATCCTTCCCTCGAAAACTTCCTCCGCGGGTCCGCTCATGTAGACGCAGCCGTCAGGGGCCCATTCCACATGGAGCGTTCCGCCGGCGAGGACCACATTGACGGACCTTGAGGTAAGCCCCTTCAGGGCAGACGCCACCACCCCGGCCGAGGCCCCGGTGCCGCACGCGAGGGTCTCACCCGAGCCCCGCTCCCAGACCCGCATCCTTATCTCCTCCGGGCCGACCACCTGTATGAACTCGACATTCGTCCTCTCCGGGAAGATCGGGTCCGTCTCTATCATCGGGCCGTAGCGCCCGACCGGGAACCTGTGGACGTCCTCCACGAAGACGGCCGCGTGAGGATTGCCCATCGAAACGCAGGTCAGCTTGAACAGGGCGCCATCCACCGTGAGCGGATAGTCTATGACCCGGCCCTCTATCGTTTTGCCGCCCGGACGGACGGGCATCTCGCGTCCTTCCAGCCTCGGGGCGCCCATGTCAACGCGCACGAGACCGCCCTGCCGCCCCTCAGGTATGATTATACCCGCCTGGGTGTCGATCTCAAGTTTTTCCCCCTCCGCCGCCATATTGCGGTCCCAGATGTACCTGGCAAGACACCTGATCCCGTTTCCGCACATCTGGACCTCTCCTCCGTCGGCGTTGAATATCCGCATGCGGAAGCGTTTTTGCTTTTTCGCCCCGGAGGAAAGCAGGACCAAAAGTTGATCGCCCCCTATGGAGAAGTGCCTGTCAAGCAGCCTTCCGGAGACGGCCGCGAAATCGATGCCGGAGAGGTCGTGCGTGACCCCGTCCAGAAGGACGAAATCGTTTCCCGCCCCCTGCATCTTGGTGAAGGGCACGATGCGTCCTTTCCGTCTCAAAGCTCGCTCCCGACAAGCTCGCTGCGTATAAGGTCGCGGTAGGTCCCTCTTTTCCTTATGAGCCAGTGCCTGCCGCCGTCCACCATCACCTCGGCCGGATGCGGGCGGGAATTGTAATTCGAGCTCATGCTGAACCCGTAGGCGCCGGCCCCGAGCACGCAGAGAAGCTCTCCCGCCTTGACGCCGGGCATAAACCTGTCCGCGGCAAGAAAATCCCCGCTCTCGCATATCGGACCGACTACGTCCATTTTCATCCTGGCCCGCCTGTTCCGCCTGACGGGGATTATCTCATGATATGATCCGTAAAGCGCCGGCCTTATGAGGTCGTTCATCCCGGCGTCCACGATCGCGAACCGTTTCCGGGCCGTTTTTTTCGTGTAAAGGCATCTCGTGAGCAGCACGCCCGCGTTGCCGGCGATTGACCTGCCCGGCTCCACTATTACCGTGAGGCCGCGGTCTTTCAGGAGCGGCAGGAGGTTTTTGGCCAGCGTGCCGGGTCCGGGCGGTTTTTCGCCATCGTACCGGATGCCGAGCCCGCCGCCAAGGTCCAGGTATTTCAGTTTTATCCCGGAGTCTCTGAGTCTGTCTATGAGAGTCAGGACCTTTTCAAGCGCTTCCCTGAAAGGCGCAAGCTCGGTAAGCTGGGATCCTATGTGCTCATGCACGCCGATTATTTCTATGTTTTTCATCTTCAGGGCCCGCACGTAAAATTCCAGCGCGTCTTTTATCGGCAGGCCGAACTTGTTTTTCTCAAGCCCGGTGGATATATAGGGATGGGTCATGGGGTCGATGTCCGGGTTCACCCTGAGGGCCACGGGGGCCCTGCGCCCGGCCAGGCCCGCGACCCGGTTTATCTTTTCAAGCTCCTCGTCCGATTCGACGTTGAACATGAGTATGTTTTTTTTAAGGGCGTAGGATATCTCGTCGGCCGTCTTGCCCACGCCGGCATAGACCGTCTTTCCGGCGGGGATGCCGGCCTTGAGGGCCCTGAAAAGCTCCCCCCCCGAAACGACGTCCGCTCCGGCCCCTTCGGAGGCGAGCAACCTCAGTATCGCCCCGTTCGAATTCGCCTTGAGCGCAAACGAGACGATGCCGCCCCCCCCGCCGAAGGCTTTTTTGTAGGCCCGCATGTGCCTGAGGAGCGTGCGCTTGCTGTAGACATAAAGCGGGGTGCCGTACTCGCGCCCAAGTTCCTCAAACCGGACGTCCTCCGCATGGAGATCGTCGCCCTTGTAGGAGAAATAGTGCATAATCGATTTTTTTAACACAGTTTGGAGGCCAAAGTCAAAAAATATCAAGAATTTAGGTAGTGGTACAGTCCGGTCAATCCACGGGCAGATATTTTTTATTCCGGGGGCGTTGGTATCTGCCCGCCCCTTTCATGCCGGTCGCTGCGGTTCCGGTCGTATCCCAAGAGGATCA
>JAJYGJ010000160.1 GCA_021790695.1 Nitrospirota bacterium
TCGAGAAGCAGTCTGAAGAGGCCGTGAAATCGTCCTTAAAGGAAAAAGAGATCCTGCTGAGGGAACTGAACCACCGCACCAAAAACAACATGCAGGTCATCTCAAGTCTCCTCCAGCTCCAGGCGGCTTCGACCGGCAATGAGAACATGCAGCAGATCTTCAACGAGACCCAAAACAGGATAAGGGCCTTGTCTCTCGTGCACGATAAGCTCCAGTCGGCCAGGACCCTGGCGAGCATCAATATAAGGGAATATATCGGCGAGCTTGCCCGGTTGCTTTTGAAAAGCTACGAAAAGCGGCCCGGCATGATATCTCTCAAACTGGATATTGATGAAATCCCGCTCCCGATGGATGTCATCACTCCGTGCGGGCTCATCCTAAACGAACTCATCTCGAATTCCCTTAAATACGCCTTCCCGGGGGACAGGCCCGGCGAGATAAGGATTTCCCTTCACCGGACCGGTGGAAGCGGGATTGCATTCAGCTTCAGCGACAACGGGATAGGCCTGCCCGAGGATTTCAGGAACAAGAGGAGCCTCGGGCTGAGGCTCGTGCGGCGGATAACGGCCAAGCAGCTCGATGGGAAGCTCGATATCATCATGGGCGACGGCGCGAAATTCGATATAACGTTCAATATCACGGGATGAAAAAGAAAATCCTGGTCGTGGAGGACGAGCCGATATCGGCGCTCAGCATGAGCGATTTGATGGAGGTGTTCGGATACGAGACCTGCGAGCCTGCCGCCACGGGGGAGGAGGCCATCGCCAGGGCGGAAGACGAGCGGCCGGATATAATACTCATGGACATCAATTTGAGAGGGGAGATGAACGGGATCGAGGCGGCGGAACTGCTGCGGCGCCGCTTCGGCACCCATATCGTTTTCATAACGGGCTATGTCGACGCGGACATGAGAAAAAGGGCCGAGGCCGCGAAACCCCTTGCATACCTTGTGAAGCCGCTGGACTTCGACGTTTTAAGGTCGGTCCTGGCGGCGTGCCCGGCGTAACGCTTACTTTTCCAGCCGCATCAGCACTATGCTGCCGGTTGAATCGAGCCCTGTGCTGATTTTTTCCTTTTGAAACCCCGCCTCCATCGCCAGCGCCCTCATCCCGTCTTCCGTTCTGTATACAAGCCGCCAGTCCAGCAGCCACTCCATCGAGGTGCGGGCGTTATGCCCGGGGACATAGTTGCCGGTAAATATACGCACGCCTGTCGCCGATCCCTTGTACAAGGACTCCAGGATCGCAAGCACGGTGTCCTTTTCCAGGTATTCTATCAACCCCATGCAGATGCAGATATCGGCCCCGGCCGCCCTCTTTTCAATCTCCCTCAACCCTTCCGTTGTGACAAGGTTCGCCCTTACCGGGGTAAAATCCGCGCCGAGCGCCCTTAATTTCGCCGCCGCGTATTCAAGCGCGTTCTTGTCGTAATCGATCCCGGTGAACTTATAAACATGGCCGGAGGGCGGCCTCCGGAGCGACCTCAGGCTAAGGGTCCTTTCAATGGAAACGGGGCCGCAGCCCAGGTCCAGGAAATTTATCCGCTTGAGGCGGCTTTCCGCAAGGAGCTTCTCCACCCCTTCGATGACCCAGAATGAGCGCGTCCTGACCGCCTCCGTGCCGGAATAGGAAAGAAAATACCTGTCGAAGTGGTATCCTATCCCGCGCGCCGAAATCAGGTTGCGGAACATCATATCGAGGAGCATGAAATCCCCGGCGTACCCGAAGGGCTTTTCGCTTGCCCTCCGGAAACAAATGGAATCCCCCGTCAATTCGAGGACGGCCTTCCGCATCCATAACTGCTTCCGGAGGATTTCCCTTGCCGGGAGCGCCCCGCTCAATTTTTTAAGCCTCGCCATTGTGGAGACGACGGCCCTTTCGAATTCCCCGTGGCGTGCTTCCGTGGCCCTGCCGGAGGGGTCGGATTCGCATGACGGCGCCGCCGCCCTGATTTTCTCCAGGAAGGCCGAGAGCGCTTCGTCCAGGTCTTTTTCCGCGCTCGCCCCTGCCGGCCCCGCAATATTCCCCCCGATGTCCGATGTCCGCGGAATTGCCTCCCCTTCAATATTCATGGCCGCGCTGAAGGCGAACGCCTTTCCGGTCCGGTCCTCCACCAGCGCCGAGAGGAACGTTATGGGGCCGCATCCGGTTTCCGCCCTGAAGACAAGCCACGGCCCTTTCAGTCTTGACCTGAATTCCGGCAGGACCCTCTTAAGGGAATTCGCCTTCCTGCCCGCCTCGATAAGGGTCCATACGATTGTCGCCCATGAATCGAAAGATGGTCCGGGAGAGCCGCGGTAGAGGCGCCCGGAAAGGGCATGGCCGTCTTCCCCCAGCAGGCCCCGCCACATCTCCGGGTCCCTGTGCCGGACGGCCTCGATATCTACGCCCACAGGGGCCGGCCCCAAAAGCGCCAGTGTCCTGCCCCCGGAATCCGAGAGGCTTACATCGATCCCGTTAAAACCGTCATGCGGGCCGTTAAAGACCAGTTCGGGTTTTCCATCCGGACGGTATGACAAGCCGATATCAGGAGGCGAGGCTCCGGCCCCCGGATAATTTTTGAGGAAAACTTCCGCCGCCTTGCGCAAAGAGCCAAGCGCCGCCGCCGACGCCTTTTTATTTTTAATCCCGGCCGCCTTTCCGGCCGGGCCGGCCTTTCCCTCCTCTGAAAGGGGGTCTTTTTCAGGCAGTCCGGCACGGGAATCCTCCGAGACGGCAAGTGAATGCGGCACGCCGGGGCAAACGGACTTGAGCGAATCCGCCAGGCCGGACATCTTTATGGCCCGCGCGGCCGCCCCGTCTTCCTCGCCGGACGCCCTGGACAGCAGTATGCCCCTCATGGTCTCAATCAATCTTCCGTCTTCGCTGAATACCGAAATGTCCGCCCTGTATCCGCCGCTTTCATCCTTCTGTCCCCTGACAAGGCAGATTACCGTGGAGCCGGGAAGCAACCTGTCATGGAAACGGACTTCGGCGATTTCCGCGGGAAGATATCCGTGCGGCAAAACGAGCGCGCCGGATTGCAAAAACGCGTCGCGGGCCGCCGGAGAGGGAGTGAGAAGCGGTGCTTCGATATCCGCGAAATACCTCTCCCCCGCCGGCACGCTCACGTCCGTTATGCTTTCGCCATCCATGCCCAGCAGGCGGACCCCGGATATCCTCCGGAAGAACTTCCCCTGGAAAAGGGGTTCGGGGCTGAAGTCTTCCGGATCGGTCCGGAGCCTTTCGGGCAGCCCGGGCGGAAACGAAGGGAGGCCGCGTGTTTCCGGCCCCGGCCCGAAATCGCACTCGGCGCTGAAATGGTCCTCTTTAAAGCCGTCCGTGTCCGACCTGACTATCACCCTTGCCCGGACGGGCTTACCCGCCTGCGGGCCGGAAACCGCCTGGATGCGGACGCGCACCTGCTGTCCCTCCGGGACGATGAGCGGCCGGTGGAATTTCAGCGCGCGCAGCACGGGCAGGCGGTTCGCTCCGGCGCAGGCCATCGCGGCCTCGCATATCGCCTCCATCGCCATGACGCCGGGGAAGACCGTCGTCCCCCGGAACACGTGCTCCCGGAGATACAGGTCTTTTTCATGCGAGAGCACCGCTTCGGCCACAACCTCGCCGTTCGGTATGTATCTTACGATGCGCTCCAGGTACCTCCCCTTCGGGCCCGGATACGGGGGGAAAAGATTGGATTCCAGTTCAGGCGTCAGCCGTCCCGTAATCGCAAAAACGCCGCTTCCGCCGCGGACCTGTCCGGAGCGGACCTGTCCGGAGAGGCCCGCAAGCCCGACATACGAATCCACCCCCTCTTCAGTGCCGATCCCGCTTATCCCCAGAATGGCAAGGGTCTCGACCGCGCCCAGTCTCCTGCCGAGCCCCGTCTCTTTCCATACCGAGTACCCGAGGGATACGCACCCGGCCGACGGGAAACGGTCTTTAAACTGCATGAGCGCATAATCGAGCCATGCGTTGGCGAAAGTATAATCCGCCTGGCCCTTCATCCCCGTCTTGCCGAGGATCGAGGAGATCACATGGAGCACCTTCAGCTTTTCAGGGCCTATGGAGATGATCAGATTGAAAAGCCCGAGGGCCTTTATCCTGATTGTGCGTAAAAAGTCATCCGGGTCCGTCCGGGCAAAAAGGCTGAGCTTGCTTATGCCCGCGCCGTGCAGGACCCCCGTGACCCGCCCAAGTTCCCTTGTAAACGCCTGAACGGCGTTCTTCACGCCGTCCGTGTCGGTAATATCGCACGGGATGTAAAAATTGGGTATCCCCTCTTTGTCCAGCAGGGCAAGATTGCGCATGACCTCATCCGTTTCCTTGCCGGATGAGCCGAGCAGGGCGAGCTTCGCGCCGCTTGCGCGCGCGATGCCGCGGGCCAGCTCGAATGTTATCCCCTTGGCCCCGCCCGCGGCAAGCAGCACGTCACCGGGCCCCAATACTCCCTCGGGCCCGGCGGCGGGCCCCGTATTTTCGCCTTCTTCGGGCGCGGCCGCGGCAACCGTGTTACGCGCGCCGTCCTCCGCGTACCCGTAAATGACCCTCGCGGACGATGCCTCCATCTCCCTCAGGACCGTCTCCGCGCGCCTCTTTGCGGGCCAGGCCGCCGGCAGTCTCAGCCATTTGAACTCCACTCCGGGGTATTCAAGGGAAAGCGTCTTCAGGAGCCCCGAGCCCCCATCCAGATCCAACCCCTTATCGAATCCCGGCCCCTTGCCGCTCTGTCCGTATTGCCTTACGACACAGACCCGGAGCGCCTCTCTGCTTTCATCGAGGACCTGTTTCAATATATGGAACAATTTCGACGCCAGCCCCTCCACGCGCGAAGTGAATTCTTCGGGCGCGCACTCGAAGAACGCCTTCTCCTCGCGCGGCAGGAAGATAATCACCGCGGAGGGCTCCGCCGGAAACCGCATCCGCCCGGAAGAGATATCGCACAAATGCGGCCTGTGGCCCATCTTTTTCAAATAAATTGCGGTCTCCCTTTCCGGCGCGGACCAGTCCGGAGCGGACCAGTCCGAAGCAGCCCCGGGTTCCGCAAAGATGGGCACAAAAGAGTTCCGGGGCAGCGGGTTTCCTTTCTCTTTCCCGATCGGGGCGGCAATGAGTCCCATCCGGAAGGTCCGTATCCTGCCGGGCAAACCCGCGGGCTCCGATATCAGCGCCTTCTCGTTGAAGGCCGCCGGCAATTCCACTGAAGCCGTCCCACGGGGTCCCTCTTTACGGGAGAATTCCATTGAATCGGCCATCGCCCGGAGGGAGGTGTTCGCGTAAGAGGCCGGATCGGACTTGAATTCCACCCCGAACCGCCTGCTCAGGGTTATGACCAGCTCTCCCGCCTTGATGGAATCAAGGTTAAGATCGTCACGCAGCCTGCTATCCGGCAGGACCTCCCGGACGGGAAACCCCGTCCGCCTGGAAATCCACTCGCGGGCAAATTCAAGGACGGACTGCCGGTCCGCCCCCGGCTTTTTTTCCGCGGGCTCCGCTTCGATATTATTCCGCGCTTCGATATTATTCCGCTCCTCATGGTTGCGCGCCGCATCACCCGGCAACGGGCGGGGGCTCCCATGATGCCTGAAATCCAGCGCGATGAATTCCCTGATATATTCCCTGCGCTCTTCCAGGTAATCCCGGAAGCCCGGGCCGGAGATTTCGGGAAGAAGCCCGGAGGGAATTTCCCGTCCGCTTTCCATGTCCGAATCCGGGCCATCCACCGGGCCATCCACCGGGCGCTCGCACGGGTTCGTTATGAACACGGGATTATAATTATCAAGCGCAAACGGGCGGCGGAAGCGGTGCGCGAACAGCCGGTCTGTCCTTACCGGGAACCCGAGCGCAAAGGCCCTGGCAAGCAGCCCGTTCCAGACCGCCGAGCCGTCCTCTTTCTCGCTGTCCGTGACAAAACAGTCCGCGCGCCCTCCGAGTATGCCCCTGACAAGTCCGGAAAGGACGCCGCCGGGGCCGGCCTCCACCCATAAATCGGGCCTCTCTTCAGCCATGCGGAGCACGGCGTCGCTGAACCGGACCGGCTTCTGGATGTGGTCCGCAAGGAGGTCCTTGAGGCAGGCGTCCTTGCCGACCTCTTCGCCCGTGAGCGTGGATATCATCCGCCCGGAGACGGCCTCGAACGGGACGCCGTCCATGGCGTGCCTGAACGTCTTTGCGGCGGGCGCGACGAATTCCGAATGAAACGCATGGGAGACGTCGAGCGCCCTGCAGCGTATCTCGTTTTCCCGGCACAGGCCCATCAGTTTCCGGATGCCCTCGCTGCTGCCGGAGACCACCGTTTGCCTGGGCGAATTGTAATTGGACACCGCGAGGGCGCGCCCGAAGGGCCGTATCATTTCCTCCACCTTCCCTGACGGCTCGCTTATGGCGAGCATCGCGCCGGGGTCTTCGCATTCAATCGACCCCATGGCGCGGCCGCGCAGGGCGGCTATCCGCACGGCGGTCAGCTCGTCGAAGGCGCCCGCGGCGAAAAGCGCGGTCACCTCACCCAGGCTGTGCCCCATCACGAAATCGGGGTCCAGGCCGAAAAAACGGAGCATTCTGAGGGCGGATATCGACGTAAGCACTATCGCGGGCTGCGCCACCTGGGTGTCCTTCAGGCGGCGTTCCGCGAACTCGGCAAACCCTTTTTTGCAGGGGAGCCTGTTTATGAATATGCAGGAGCGCAGTCCCCTGGGCAGCATCTCCCCGATCGCCCTGTCCGCCTTGAAGTAAAGCTCATTGATAAAAGGATAATTCCTGAAGAGGTGCTCGCCCATGTTCAGGTATTGCGAGCCCTGCCCCGGGAACAGCGCGGCCATCCTGGGCTTATTATGCGCCCTGCCGGCATAAACGCCCGCTTCCGGGTCGTCCAGTTCCTCAATCCCGTGCAGGCCCGAAAACCTCTCAAGCAACTGCTCAAGCCTTTCGGCAAGCTGCCACGGGGATTCCGCGATTATGGCCGCCCTGAATTCCTTCTTTTCCATATTGTCCGAGAGGGCGGCGGCAAGGTCGGTCAGCTCGGCGCGGCATATCCTCCGGGCAACCGGGAGCAGTTGCTCTATCTTCCTCCTCACAAGCTCCGGATTGTCCTCCGCTATCAGGACAAGCTCCGTTTTCCTGAAGCTGCCCATCAGCGCCAGGTCTTCCCCGCATGGGGCCTCCTGGGGGTTTGCCTCTTCAAGGGCGACGTGCGAGTTCGAGCCGCCGAAACCCATGGCGCTCACGGAGGCGCGCCTTGGCGTTTTCCGCTTCGGCCACGCGGTGCCGCGCACCGTCGGGCGGAGCCGCCCCAGAGGCCTTCCGAAGGCCTCGCTCGGCTCGCCGCAATTCATCGTGGGCGGGATTATTTTCCGTTTCAGGGCCATCACCGATTTTATGAAACCGGCCATCCCCGCGGCGGCCTTGCAGTGCCCGATATTACCCTTGATGCTCCCGAGCCAGCAAAGCTCCCCCCCGGGCGACTCCTCCAGGAGCGCCTTCAAGGTCTCGATTTCCACCTTGTCCCCCAGCGTTGTGCCTGTGCCGTGCCCCTCTATCAGCGTGACCGAGGAGATGGGATATCCGGCGCGCTCGTAGGCGTTCCGCAGGGCGCGCAACTGCCCTTTCATTTCGGGCGCAGTGATGCTCCCCTGTCCGTCCGAGGAGTAGCCCCATCCCTTTATGAGGGCATGAACGGGATAGCCTTTTTCCCGGGCGTCTTCCTCGCGCATCAAAAGGACGATGCCGCATCCCTCGCCGGGCAGCATCCCGGCCGCGCGCCTGTCATAGGGCCTGATATCGTCGCCCGCTGCGGCAAGCGCGCGCGCCTTGGCAAAGCCCACGATCTCGAACGGGTCCAGGCTCACGTCGACCCCGCCCGTGACGGCAATGTCCAGGTCCCGGTTCAGGAGGGCCTCGCACGAATGGGCCACGGCGATGAGCGACGAGGAGCATGCCCCGTCTATGGTGAAGCCGCCCCCGCCGAAATTGAAATGCCCGCATATCCTGCCCGCGATCGTGTTCGACATATTGCCGGCCAGGGTATCTTCGGTTATCGCGGGCAGCGGCGATTTATAGAAGTGCGCCATCGCCTTCATGACGGGCCCGGCCGTGTCTTCCGGCAATCCGAGGCGCTCCATCGACCTCCGGAGGGCGCGCTCCACATAGGGCCACCGGAACCGGAGGCTCTGGCTCCTCGAGAATTCCCCGGTGAGGGAATTGCCGAGTATCACGCCCACGCGGGCAAGGTCCATGGAATCAAGCCTGATGCCGGCGCTCACGACCGCGCTCTTTGCCGTACAAAGCGCAAGCCAGTGGGAAGTGTCCGAGGCGGCGGCCACGACCGGCGGGACCCGGAACTCCATCGGGTTGAACATCCATCCCGTAATGACCGCCATCTGGTCCGAATAGGTCTTTTCGGACGCGCCGGGGTCGGCGTCGAAGTAATCGCTCATGGGCATCCGCTCGGGAGGCGTCTTCCTGAAGTAGCGCCTGCCGGCGAGCACGTTCTGCCAGAGCTCCTCCGGGGAGTGGGCGCCCGGATAAACGCAGGCCATGCCAATAACCGCTATCGAATTGCCTTGACCGCGGTTTTTCATTTATCCTTTATTAAACGTGCGCTTACAATTCCCGGCTCATTTTATATTCATTCCCTTGTCCAATTGTGTGTTATGAATCACGAAAGTGAACGGATTGCCGCATTTTTACAAAAAATACCCCGGATTCCCTGCTTCGGCAAGCCGGAAGCCGCGGACGAGACAGGCATTTATGTAATAAGCGATGACCCCGATAACGGGAGGCGCCGGAACAATGAATCACCCCGCCGCAGAGACCGCGGGGTATCTGTTTTTTGAATTTTCAAGTTGTCATTCCCGCCGGAATTTTATTTTATTAAGAATAAAATCGGGCGGAATCTTTACTTAAGAAGGGTTCCCGACACGCTTTGCTTGCGGGAATGACAACCCAAAGCCGCGGATGGAAAATTGTGCGCTTTCGGGCATGCGCCCTCAACGGCTCACTGTCGGCATTTCATGTATGAACCTGTCGCTTTCGAGCTGGGAAAGCATGAAATCGGCGACGCCGGCGCGGGAGACAGTTGGGAAAAGACCGGGTTTCAGACCGGGGCCGGCCCGGTACGGGCCGGCCTTTTCACCGTCCGTCAATGCGACAGGGCGCGCTATCACCCAGGCCAGCCCGCTGCCCTCGATTTGCCTTTCCATCTCCTCCTTGTCCCTCATCCTGTCTTTAATCAGCAGCCATAGCAGCCGCGCGTAAAAACCCTTCTTCCTCGTATTGCCCGCGCCGTAGGCGGACTCCGCGATGAGGCGTTTGACCCCGTGTTTTTCCATGGCGGAGATGATGTGTCTTATCCCGTCGGCGCAGATGGTCTGCGGAGAGCCTTTGCTGAAACCCAATGCCGAAAGGACCGCTTCACGGCCCTTTACGGCCGCCTCGACCTCCCCGGGATGGAGGGCATCGCCTTTGAAAAGCGAGAGGTTCCCGTGCGATATGCCCGGTTTGGCCGGGTCGCGCACGAACGCGGTCACGGCGTGGCCCCTGTCCAGGGCCTGCCTTACAAGGTGCCTGCCCGTCCGCCCCGATGCGCCGAAAATGACGATCTTCATACTGGGACCCGTCTCAAATAGTTTCTAAAATAATAGCATCGATTTACAGATTTCATCCTTTATTCGTCATGCCCGGGGGCCTCCCGACCAGGGACTTCGAGGACAGGCTTAATCGGGGGACAGGCGGGAATGACGGTCATGGAATGTCCGGACTATTTTGAGACAGGTTCTAATATATTTTATCTGAAGTGGGGGTGATGGCCCGTTCGTATTCCGCCCTCAGGGCCTCCCTGCTCACCCCGGAGTCAATGAAATCCCACGGGAGGGCCTCGTCCGCGGGCTTCCGCCTGAATATGTAGAAATCCTCCGGGATGCCCGTCTTTTTGAGCGCCGCGCGGTAATCGAGCCCTTCGCGCGCCATCGCCAGGATAGCGGGCGTCAATCTCCTGTCCCCCATCGCGAACACCCCCTGCATGCAGGCGTATTTGGGCAGGTCGTGGAAGACTGATACCGCCTTCAGGGCGCCAAGGGATTTTTTTATCCTTTTCAGCCTTGCCTTCACCACCTCCGGCCTCTCCATCGGGTGCCACTCGAAACACGTGAAGGGTTTTGGCACGAACGTGCTTATGGTAAGCGTTATCCTGCCCCTGGGGGCGATGTCCCTTATCCTGCCCACCAGGTTTATCAGGGCGTCCGTGTCCTCATCCGTCTCCGAGGGAAGCCCGGCCATGAAATATATCCGGAGGTTTATTCCCTCCGAAAGCACCGCCCGTGACGTCTCCAGTATCTCCTCCTCCGTGATCTTCTTGTTTATGAGCCCGCGGAGCCTGTCCGTGCCCGCCTCGGCCGCTATCGAAATGCTCCTCATGCCCTTGAGAAAGGGAAGAAGCCCGATGCTTCGCCCTCCGGCCCGCAGCGATGTGATCGAAAAGTCCACGCCCTCCATCCTCAAAAGTTCGGGCAGCTCCCTGTAGTCGGAAATCGAGGGCCCTACCAGACCGATCCTATGACCGGCAATGAGGGCCCGGCCCTCCTCTATCTCTTTTTTCACATCGTGGGCGGGTCTGATCCTGGGCGGGTTATAGACATGCCCGGTCAGGCAGAAGGAGCAGCTCCAGGGGCAGCCCCTCATGATCTCCACCAGGCGCATGTTTGAAAACTCCGTGTTTGGCGTAAGGATGCTGTGCCTCATCGAAAAGTCCCGCCAGCCGGAGGCGAACTGCTTTTTTATGACCTCCGGGGCGCCGGGCGCCTCCGGGGCCCCGGACGCGGCCTCTCTCGCCTTTATCGGCCCGCCCGGCTGATAAGACACCTCGTAGAAGGAAGGCAGATACATCCCCGGCAGGCCGAGGAGGTCTTTCAAAAACCCGTCCCGCCCCTCCGCCCTCTTCGCGGCCTCCACAAAAGGCGGCAGGAGCGGCTCTGCCTCGCCTATGAACACGATGTCGAAGAAACCGGCGACCGGCTCCGGGTTTGAAAAGGCCGCGATCCCGCCCAGGAGCAGAAGCGGCTCCCTCGGGCCGCGCTCCCGCGCAAGCGGGGTTATCCCGGCCAGATCAAGGATGGCGGGTATATTCGGATAATCGTTTTCAAACGGCACCGAGAAGGCGATCATATCGAAGCGGCCAAGCTGCCTTTTGGACTCCAGGCTGAAAAGCTCCGTTGTCTCGTACTCCCTGATGTCCTCCGGGTCGGGCAGGAAGGCGCGTTCGCAGAGCACGCCGTCCATCCTGTTCAGCATACCGTAGACGCCCTGAAAGCCCAGGTTGGACATCCCGACGTGATAGACGTTGGGATAGACAAGACAGATGTTGAGATTCCCCCCCGGGTCCTTGAATACGGTCCCTTTCTCTTCCCGCAGAAGCGAGTCCGCTTTCTGAATGAGCCTCTGTCTGCGGCCGCCCGTCGTCATAACATGGGAAGGAGGCAGAGCATGGCGGCGCACCAGATGACGTCAAGCGGGAGGATGACGCCTGTCGAGGAGGAAAAGAGGACCTCCGCCCTGGCGGGAAACTCCTCGTCCCGAAGCCATAACAGGATATGCACCGGCAACCCCGGAGCGGGCGCAAGCACGGCCGAATAATCGGCGGGTCCGGCCTTTGCCTTCCCCCCCTGTCCATCGGGGCCTGTTGCCCCGAGGGCCTTCGCCCTCTCAATAAATCCCTCGCCGTCCGAGCCGTAGCGGCCAGCAAGCCCCTCCAGCGGAAGCGTGTGGGATCCCCTGAAAAAAGCCCCTCCGCCGGGAAGCCCCTCCGGCCTTACGAGCCTGCCCGCAAGCGGTATGCCCTTCGAGTAGACCAGCCACCACAGGGCGAGATGGTTGAAAAAATAGGAGAACCTGGAAAGAAACGCCCCGCCCCCCTGGTCCGCCGCCTCAATCGTCTCATCGCCGGGCCTTATAAAGAAATCCATCCCCAGTGAGCGGAATTTGAATGCGCCGGCCTCGAAGGCGATGCCCGTCATCCGGGAGACTTCTCCGCCAAGCCCTCTTATCTGCTCCCATGCCGCTTTCTCGCCCGTCTTGTGCATTGATAATCTTCCTGAAATATATTGGAAATAATTGAAGATTGAAATCCCGCGCATCAGGTTTACTTACTATTATAACCGCTCATCAATTATTATAACGGCCGCCGGGAAATTCGGGAGGGAGGGGCGATGTTCCGGAAGGAGGAAAGCCCCGGCCAATAATTTTATGATTAAAGGGCCGGGGCTTTTTTTGTCTGTTTTTAGGCTGACTTTACGACGTTAACGGCCCGAGGGCCTTTCGGACCCTGTTCGATATCGAAGTTGACCTGCTCGCCTTCGGCAAGGGTCTTGAAGCCGTCACCCGAAATTGCCGAGAAATGGACGAATACGTCCTTGCCGTCGTCCGTAGTGATGAAGCCGTAACCCTTCGCCTCATTGAACCATTTTACTGAACCACTCGACATCTGCAGCCTTCCTCCTGAGAAAATATATTATTTCGGATTTGCGATAAAGGGGACCCGCCCCCGGCCGTAATTTGCCCGCCGGGTTTTTGGGCCGCTTTGGCAAAAACTCCGATGGAGTTAAATATGGCATACCTCCCCGCAAATGTCAATGAGGTCCATCACCTGGTAGTGGTACAGTTTGCTTTGCCAGGCTACGGCGGCAAACGCCCCTCCCCCCCCTTGGATAGAGTATATCCGCTTGTTCCTGGAGCCCATTTACCTGCCCGCCTTATTCATTTCCCGCCAAGGCGGGATTCCGGGCGTAACTCAAAGGGTCCGTTCAGCCGTTTTTGAAGAGCGATCACCCCGGTCTTTCAGACGCGCCGTCTCTCGTCCGTCGGCCTTTCCCCTTGTATGATAGTTGGAGAGTTATATTGGATGAATATGGGTGCGACAGACCGTTTTCCCCTTGGGACAATAGAGCCCGTGAATGAGCTGGGTCGTCGCACCCCTCTCTGAAAAGCCCGGACAGTTGCGAGGGACATGGAGCCCGTATTTCACAAGGAAGGGATTCGGAGGGCACATACCAGGAGGTGAGGCGATGAGTTTTGTAGGAATCGATGTATCGAAGTCCCGGTTGGACTTTGCGGTGAGGCCGGGAGGCGAGCAATGGTCTATAGCCAACTCAGAAGCAGAGATATGCAAAGTTATGGAAAGGCTGGCAGCCCTACTTCCGCAAGTGATCGTAGTTGAAGCCACAGGGGGGATGGAAACCCCGCTGGTGGCAGCCTTGAGCCATAAGGGTTTGCCTGTTGTAGTCGTAAACCCCCGGCAGGTACGGGATTTTGCCAAGGCGATGGGGCGTTTGGCCAAGACAGACCGCATTGACGCCGAGGTGCTTGCCCATTTCGGGGAAGCGGTGAAGCCTGAACTGCGGCCGCTGAAGGACGAGGACTCCCAGATGCTCACGGCATTGGTCGCCCGGCGGCGGCAGATCATCGATATGCTTACGTCGGAAAAGAACCGTCTGGGGATATCTCCCAAGGTGGTGCATAAGGGTATCAAACAGCATATTGCCTGGCTCCAGGGGCGGTTAGAGGATATCGACCGTGACCTTGAGTCGGCTGTCCGCAGTAGTCCTATATGGCGGGAAAAAGACGATCTGCTCCGCAGTGTGCCGGGAGTTGGCCGGGTGCTCTCTGTAAGCCTGCTTGCAGGGCTGCCGGAACTGGGAGCACTATCACGGCGCCAGATCGCCGCCTTGTGCGGTGTCGCACCCCTGAACCGCGATAGCGGACTGTTCCGCGGCAGGCGCGCAGTATGGGGCGGCAGGGCCCACGTCCGCTCCGTGTTATACATGGCCGTCATCAGCGCCTCTCGTTTCAACCCGGCCATCAGCCGTTTCTACCGTCGCCTCATAGAGGCAGGCAAGAAGCCCAAAGTCGCACTGACAGCCTGTATGCGCAAACTGCTGTGCACCCTTAACGTCATAATGAAAAACCGGACTCCTTGGCAAGACGGTTATATCATGTCCCAGGTAGCCCTTGACTAAAAACACAGTTGCTTATTCATAGAACAGGCAGGTATGGGCTGCCAACATGGTGGGCGTGTATCTGCCTGTCTGCCTGATGATTTGCCAAAATGATGCGCTACCCGATTTTTCTTAAACAAGAGGTTAAGGTTTTTAGTTTGAACAAAAAAACACAAAAAGAAAAAGAGGGCTGACTACTCGACGATGATGAGGGTCGTCCCCTGCAGGCGATGAAGGATCTCGTGGGTTACGCTGCCGCGGATATAGTGACTTGCCGTATCGTGCCTGCAATGTCCCAGGAGCATGGTTTTAAACCCGCCGCTTCTGGTTTCGTCCAGGATCCGGTCAGCCGCATCGACGGTGTCCGAGGCCGTCTTTAGTACGATCTGCTCGCGTTTTACTCCCTTGCCGGCAAGGACTTCAGTGGCCTTCTGAAACACGGGCTCGATTTTCAGGCGCTGTTCGTCCTTCCACTGTTCCAAAAAACGCCCGCGCTCCCTTTTTTCCTCATCACTCAGGAAATGCCCCTCGTCCCAAAAAACCGCGGGCATGGGCAGCACGTAAAGAAGGGTGATCTCGATGCCGTCAATGCCGGAAAAATGGTCTCCGGCATAATTGACCGCCTTCATCGAACACTCCGAGCCATCGATCGCTATCAGTATCTTGTTCATTTCCGCAGGCCTCCCTTTAAAGACGCTTCAGCTTATCCACGGTTAAAAAGGCAGCCCTGATCGAAAGAGAAGACCAGGCGGTCCGCATCCCTGCAAACAGTGTATCACGATTCGCGGCTCCCACCAAGGTCCTCCCCGTCGCCCGGCTTCTCGATGCACGCCTTGAACCTGTAGCCAACGCCAGGTTCGTTTATCAGGAACCTGGGCCTGGCCGGATCGGCCTCGATCTTGTGTCTGAGCTGGGTCATGTAGACCCTCAGGTACTGGGTCTGGCGGACAAAATTCGGTCCCCATACTTCCTTTAATATCTGGCCGTGGGTAAGGACCATGCCGGCGTTTCCCGCCAGCAGCGACAGAAGCTTGTATTCTATCGGCGTCAGGTGGATTTCCTTATCGTTCAGGAATACCTGCCGTTTCACGAAATCGATTTTCAGGCCGTCGGAGAGAAAAACGGGTTCTTTCCGGCCGGATTTCCTCGTGGCGCTGTGGCGCATGGCCACTCTTATCCTGGCAAGAAGCTCTCCCGCGCCGAAGGGTTTTATCAGGTAATCATCCGCGCCCTCGTCCAGGGCCTTTATCTTGTCCGTTTCCTGCCCCCTTGCCGATATGACGATGACCGGCACATCGCTCCATTGCCTGAGCCTCCGGGCCACCTCGATGCCGTCCATGTCGGGCAGTCCGAGGTCCAGAAGTACCAGTTCCGGGTTTCTGAGCGCCGCCTGCGTCAGGCCCTCCTCTCCGGTTTCGGCTTCCAGCATCCGGTAGCCGTGCCCTTGCAGGACGACCCGCAGCAAGCGCCTCATCTGGGGTTCGTCCTCTATCAGGAGGATGGACTCTTTTTGCTCCGGCATCTTTTTTATTTCGCCTCTTCAACCTCTTCGGGCTCCGGCATCGGCGGCGGCTCTCCCCCGGCGGGCAGGGTGAACCGGAAGACCGCGCCGCCCTCAGGACGGTTCTCGGCCCAGATGCGCCCTTTATGGGCGCTTATGATGGCCTGGCAGATAGCCAGTCCCAGCCCGATGCCTCCCCCCGAGCCGTGCACGAATTTTTCAAATATCCGTTCCTCATCCCCGGCAGGGACGCCGGGACCGCGGTCCGCCAGTTCGAAGAGCAGGGAGCTGTCCTTGATACGCGCGGACAACTCAAGCGGGGTGCCCGCGGGCGTATACTTGATGGCGTTATCCATCAGGTTCATGAGGACCTGCTCTATGAGAAGCGGGTCGAAGGGGACCAGGGGCAGGTCCGCCGGGACATCGACCTTGACCGGACGGCCTTCGAGCCTCTCGGAGAGGCGGTTCAGGACCACGCCGGCGATCTCCTCGATGGACTGCCACTCCTTTTTCACGGTTATGGCCTTGGCCTCCAGGCGGGTCATGTCGAGGACATTTTTGATTATCTCGTTCAGATGGTCCGCCTCTTCCTGTATGGTCCGGACAAGCTCGCGGCTGCCGAGCCTGTCGCTTGCGATGTCGTGCTCGGAGAGCGCGGTGGCCGCGCCGGTGATCGCGGCAAGCGGGGTGCGCAGATCGTGGGAGACCGAACTGAGCAGCGTGCTCCGTAAGGTCTCGGCCTCCGCCCGCAACAGGGCCTTTTGGGCCTCCTCGGCCAGGAGCGCCCTGTCAACAGCCATCGCTATCTGGTTGGCGAAGCTCTCCAGGGCATGTATCTGCTCATGATCGAAAGCCCCGGTGCCCACCGCCGGCATGATGCCCAGGACGCCCGCGGTCCGGGCCGGGGTTATAAGGGGCATGTACAGGGCCTCGGCCCCGGCAAGGGTATCGGTCCCCAGCCCCGCTTCCTGCCGGTGGTCGAATGCCCATTGGGCCACGCTCATCTCGTTCTGGTCAAGGGCGAAGGTCGCGGGGCCTGTCGTCACTATCTCAAGTCTGCCCCCCTCATCGGGTACGAGTATCACGACACGGCACGAGAACAGTTCGCTCAAATGCTTTATGGCGACGGCGCTCAGGCGGCCGATTCCCCTTTCATGCAGCAGTTCGCGGGAGAGCCCGTACAGGGCCGAGGTCCTCCTTTCCCTGTTGCGGGAGGAGTCCGCCTGCCGGCGGATCCTGAGCGTCATGCTGCTTATGACGAAGGCCACGGCGAACATGACGAGGAAGGTGAAGATATACCTCAGGTTGGTGAGGTGAAAGTTATGCGCGGGCGGGATGAAGAAAAAATCGAAGGCCGCTATGCTCAGAAAGGTCGCAAACAGGGAAGGCCATTTGTCAGCGCGGCTTGAAACGAGCACGATGCCCAGGAGATAGACCATGGCGACGTCAACGATGGAATAAGGCGACAAAAGAAACGCCACCGCGGTGGCCACCGCGACCACCGAGACGCCCATCAGCCATTCCTGCATGTTCGAGCGCGGCCGGGCGGGGGCCTTCGCCAGGTGCCCCGTCATCGGCTCCGCGACCTCGCCCGTTATCACGTAAACGTCTATTTCTCCGCTGCCGCGCACGACCTCGTCCAGCATGGAGCCGAAGACCTTGTCCTTCCATCGCGGATGGGTGGGTTTGCCGATCAGTATCTTGGTTACGTTCCTGGACCGGGCGTAATTCAATATCTCCTCGGAGGCCTTCGGCCCGGAAAGCGTCACCGTCTCGGCCCCCAGGCTTTCGGCCAGGCGCATGTGCTCCGCAAGCTGCCTCATATCGCTTTCCGAGGGCTTGACCTTGTGAGGCGCCTCGACGTAAACCGTGATCAATTCCGCCCTGAGGATGTCGGCCATGCGCTTGGCGGCGCGGATAAGGCGTATCGAACTGGGGTTCGGACCTACGCATACGAGGACCCTCTCGGCGGCCGGCCATACCGTCTTGACCCTCTTTCCGAGCCGGTAGACGAGCATCTGCTCGTCAACCCTCTGGGCGGTCCTGCGGAGCGCCAACTCCCGGAGCGCGAGGAGATTGCCCTTGCGGAAGAAGTTTTCCTTTGCCCGGACGGCCAGTTCCGGCATATATACCTTCCCCTCCTTGAGCCGCTTCAGGAGGTCCTCGGGGGGAAGGTCTATAAGCTCGATGTCGTCCGCCCGGTCAAGCAGGAAATCGGGGACGGTTTCATGCACCCTGATGCCGGTAATCTGGGTGACGACGTCGTTTAAGCTCTCAAGGTGCTGGACGTTCATCGTGGTATATACGGAGATGCCCGCGCCCAGGAGTTCATAGATGTCCTGCCAGCGTTTCTTGTGCCTGGAACCGGGAGCGTTGGTATGGGCCAGTTCGTCAACCAGGACGACGGAGGGTTTGCGGGCCAGGGCGGCGTCCAGGTCGAACTCCTTGAGGGCGGTGCCGCGGTAGTCAATTTCTCTCCGCGGAAGTATTTCGAGCCCCTCAAGGAGGGCCTCGGTTTCTTTGCGGCCGTGGGTCTCCACGAGCCCGACTATTATGTCAACTCCCTCGGCGCGCTTCTGCCGCGCGGCCTCGAGCATGGAATACGTCTTGCCGACCCCGGGAGCGGCGCCGAAAAATATCCTGAGCTGCCCTTCGTGGCTGCGCTCGGTTTCCCGGCGCGCCTCTTCCAGAAGCTCCTCCGGACTGGGCCTGCCGTAGTCCGTATTTTTTTTCCTGCCCGTACTCAAATTATCCGAACCGGCCTTTGCATGCCCTCTTTGCATGCCATGAACCGCCCGCCTTTCATCCGCGCGGGAGGCACCCCGTCTTTATCCGTACCCGGCAAACTCCGTTTTTATCCATGCCCCGGAATTCATCTGCCGCCAAACTGGATCACCAGGCCCCCCGCCATTATCAAAAGAAGCCCCAGCCAGGTTGGGTTTGCGATGTCCTCCCTGAAAATGAAGCGGCCGGCCAGGACGCTGACGAGGGCGAAAACCCCGACGTAAACTCCGAGCAGTTTTGAAAAATCCCATCTCACCATATTGACCGTGAGCCCGTAGAAACCCAGCACGCCGAAACCGGCCACGATCAAAAGGAGTCCGCCGGACCTGAGTCCGCGCCGTATCAGGGCGTCGCCTCCCACCTCCAGCACCGCCGCAAGGACAAAAACAAGCCATGCGATTAACGGCATTTTCATAGTCTATATTTTAACAATAAAATGTTCTTTATTTTTTCAATCCATCCAGCGCAAGATTCAGCCTGAGGACGTTTACGGCGGGCTCGCCGAATAGCCCAAGGAACCTCCCGCGGGTATTTGCCCTGATGAGGGCGAGGACCGTTGCCTCGTCCAATCCCCTGGCCCGTGCCACTCTTCCCGCCTGGTAGAGCGCGGCGGCCGGGCTGATGTCCGGGTCCAGTCCGCTTCCGGAAGAGGTCACCAGGCCGGCCGGAACGGGGCTTCGATTGCCGGGGTCGGCGGCGCGCAGGGCGTTTATCCGGGCCTGGACGTCCCGCAGGAGGGCCGGGTTGTTGGGGCCCAGGTTGGAGCCTGAGGACGCTCCGCCGTTATAAGGGCAGGGCGTTGTCGCCGACGGCCTTCCCCAGAAATATTCCGGCCCGGCGAACTGCTGGCCGATGAGCGCGGAGCCCGCGGGGACGCCGTTTTTCATGATGATGCTGCCGTTTGCCCTGAACGGGAAGGCCACCTGCGCGATCCCTGTCACCACGAGCGGATAGACGATCCCCGTAAGTATCGTAAACGCGAGGAGGAACCTGAGCGCCGTCCGGATCATTCTTAGCATGTTTTGGTTTTTTCCTCCATTTCAGACGATATGAAGGGCCGTGATCAGCATGTCTATGAGCTTTATGCCTATGAAGGGGACTATCAGCCCTCCCAGGCCGTAGATAAGCGCGTTATTCCTGAGCACGGTCTGCGCTCCCATCGGTTTGTACTTTACGCCGCGAAGCGCAAGCGGAATGAGCAGGATGATGATGATCGCGTTGAAGATCACGGCCGACAGCACGGCGCTTTGCGGGGTGGCCAGGCGCATGACGTTGAGCGCGCCCAGGGCCGGGTATACCGTCACGAAGGCGGCCGGCAGGATCGCGAAGTATTTCGCCACGTCGTTTGAGATGCTGAACGTGGTGAGCGTTCCCCTCGTCATCAGGAGCTGCTTTCCGATCTCCACTATCTCGATGAGCTTTGTGGGGTTTGAATCGAGGTCCACCAGGTTTCCGGCCTCCTTTGCCGCCTGGGTGCCGGTGTTCATGGCGACCGCGACGTCGGCCTGGGCGAGCGCGGGGGCGTCGTTCGTGCCGTCGCCGGTCATGGCCACCAGCCTTCCGCCCGCCTGATAATTGCGAATGAGGTTCAGCTTCGTCTCGGGAGTCGCCTGCGCCAGAAAATCGTCCACCCCGGCCTCGGCGGCCACTGCCGCCGCCGTGAGCGGGTTGTCCCCCGTGATCATGACCGTTTTTATGCCCATGCGCCTCATCTCGGCGAAGCGCTCCCTGATGCCCCCCTTTACGATGTCATTCAAGCGTATGACCCCCAGCACCTTCGGGCCGTCCGCGACGACAAGGGGAGTGGCCCCCTGCCTCGATATGTCCTCTACGGCCGAGTGGACCTCGCGCGGAAACCTGCCTCCCTCTTTCTCCACGTATTTCTCCACCGCGTCGGCCGCGCCTTTCCTGATTTGCCGGCCGTCAAGGTTGACGCCGCTCATCCTCGTCTGGGCGCTGAAGGGGATGAAAGTCGCGCCCAGGGAATGGATGTCTCTTTCCCTGAGGCCGTATTTTTCCTTCGCCAGGACCACGATGCTCCTGCCCTCCGGCGTTTCGTCGGCCAGGGAGGAGAGCTGGGCCGCGTCCGCGACGGTCTTTTCGTCCACGCCGGGGGCCGGGATAAACAGGGTGGCCTGCCGGTCGCCCAGGGTTATCGTGCCG
>JAJYGJ010000145.1 GCA_021790695.1 Nitrospirota bacterium
ATCCAATGGCGGGACGTTTGCCGCCGTGGCCCGGCGGCAAACTGAGACACTGCCTAAAATTCCGGTGAAAAGATATTATAAGGGACATGAAGAAAAGCGTGATCGCAAGCTGGTGCCTTTACGATTTCGCGGGCGCAAGCTACGCCGCCGTGATTACGGCCGTGATCTTTCCGGTCTATTATGCAAACCATATAGTGGGCAATGCGGCCGGGCTGGGCGACCTGTGGTGGGGCAGGGCCATTTCTTTGAGCATGCTGATAGTGGCCGTCACGTCGCCCTTCATGGGCGGGATCGCCGACAGGTCGGGAACGCGGAAGATGTTTCTGGTGGCCTACACGCTCGCCACGGTTGTATGCGTCTCCATGTTCTCCTTTCTCAAGGCGGGCGCCGTCCTCGAGGGTTTCTGGCTGATGGTTGCGGCCAACGTGGCGAAGGAGGGCGGGTTTGTGTTTTATAACTCTTACCTGCCGGACATAGTCCCGTGGCAGTTCCGGGGCAGGGTTTCGGCCTGGGGTTACGGGATCGGGTACGTGGGCGCCGCGGCATCGCTTCTTATCGCTCTTCCCCTTGTCAAAACGGGGCATTTATCGTGGGTATGGCTTTCGGTTTCCGCGTTTTTCCTCTTTTTTTCGCTGCCGGCCTTTTTTATGCTGCCCTCGCGCGAACCTGCCGCGGGACAAAAAAGAAAAAGCGGTTTCCGGTACGCCGTCGAGGGGACGAAAAGCGCGCTTCGCGCCCTGAAATGGCTTTGGCTCGAAAACCGGGACGCAAGGGGTTTTCTGATTGCCTATCTCTTTTACCAGGACGGCGTGAACACCGTCATAATATTTTCCAGCATCTTTGCTACAGTGAGCCTCGGTTTCGGGCCATCCGGGCTCGTGGCGCTTTATCTGATAGTGCAGATGACCGCGCTTCTCGGCGCGCTGATGATGGCCGGGCCTACGGATGCCTGGGGGCCGAAAAAGGTGATAATGCTGACGCTCGTATTATGGGTGGCGGTGGCCGCCGCCGCCGTTTTCGTCCGGCAGAAGGGCCAGTTTCTGGTTGTTGCCAGTGTCGCGGGGCTTGGCCTGGGCAGCATCCAGGCGGCGTCGAGGGCGCTTTTTTCGAGGTTCATCCCCCCCGGGCGCGAATCGGAATATTTTGGCGTATATTCCATGATAGGCAAGACCTCCGCGATAGCCGGGCCTTTAATTTTCGGCCTCATATCGCACCTGACGGGCTCCGAGAGGCCGGCGGTCGCCGCGGTGGGCGCCCTTTTCATCCTTGGCCTCGCCTTTATCGCGCCTTTGAGGCAGCCCGGGCCTCCATCCTCCTTGTAAAGCCTTTTTCATTTTCAAGCGGATATAATAGAGAGATGGGACCGAAAATAGATCCTGAAAAATGCATCGGCTGCGGAAACTGCGAGGGGGTCTGCCCGGTCGTGTTTCACCTGGACGAGCAGCTTGGCAAGGCGATTGTGCTGGACCCCGAGGGCTGTGAATTTGCCGGCTGCTGCGAAGCAGCGGCTGAAAACTGCCCCCAGGGCGCCATTACGCTGGGAGAAGGCGAATAGGGGCGTCAGCCGGCGAAGTTCTTTAGGAACTGTTCTATCTGTACCCCCAGATATACGCATTTGATGCCGTCCATGCACTCGTCCGCGTCTTTTTTTTCCAGATGCGTGGTGAGTTCGTTGCCGTTTTTGGAGAATTTTACGATAAAGGCGTTTTTTCCCGCGCTGAAATCAATACCCACCGTTATCCCATGTCGTTCGATCTCCGGGTACATCTCCAACACTTTTTCCTTCAAAGCGACAACCGTATAGCCCATCCTGATACCCCCTTTTGTCCAATCGTTTTTTAACTGCAATTCCCCGCAGCTTGCTGCGGGGTGATTCATTCGTCCGCGTTTTCATTCTCCCGCCGCTCAAGCCAAGCATTGTTTGCCGGACTTTCCAGATTATGATACAAAGCGGGACGGTTCGCAAGAGAAAGAAAGAAGAAAAACAGGAGGCCCAAAAAGGAAGCCCGGGGATACGGGGTTTCCCCGGGCGCGCCTTATCGAGTGGGAGGGTACATCTCGCCTAAGGCAGATATTATTTTATCAAATTTCTTTTTTTATAGTCAACGGTTGCAAAATGCCAAAATACCGTAGTTTCATGAACGACAAGGGGCGCCGCGGGTCTCAGTGCCGGGGCTGGTTTTTCATCGACTTGAGGAGATTTTCGTATTTTTGCTCGCCCACGCACTGTTTCGCGCCGGGGCACCAAAGCAGGCAGTTACAGGCCATCTGCCGTGAAATGGTCTTTTTGCAGCCCTTGCACTCCATCTCTGGCTCGTCCGACCATATCTCGTTTATCATGCCGCACCAGCGGCACCGGATTTCCTCCGGATAGGGGTTTGTTATCTCCCGGCTGCCGGGGCATCCTTCCTTAGCCATGTTTTTATTGTAACAGGCCGGAACCATGCCGGCCTATGACGCGGATCATACTGGAAACAGAAACGTTTTACCCCTTCCATCTTTTAAAGGTGTCGTTTTCGATGCCGGCCTGGTCCAGGAGTTTGCCGGCGAAGAACGCCACCATTTCATCGATGGTTTTGGGCTCGGGGTAAAAGGCGGCAACCGGAGGCGCTATCGCCACGCCGAGCCTGGCCAGTTTGAGCATATTTTCAAGGTGTATTGCCGAGAAGGGCATCTCTCTCGGGCAAAGTATCAGTTTCCCGCCCTCCTTGATCGTCACGTCCGCGGCCCTTTCAAGCAGGCTGGAGGCGTATCCGTTTGCGACCGCCGAAAGGGTTTTCATCGAGCATGGGGCTATGAACATCGCATCGGTCCGGAAAGAGCCGCTCGCGATCGGGGCCCGCATATCGTCTGCGTCGTAATAAAAGAGCACGCCTGCGCGCACGTCGCCTCTCAGTTGCCCTCCCGTTCGGTCCAGGGTGCCTGCGTATTTGATTCCCGTCTCCTGCTCCAGGATTGGAAGCGACTGCCTTGAGACCACCAGGTGAAGCTCGAAATTCCTTTCAAGCAGTTCCCGGAGCAGTTTTATGCCAATCGCCTGCCCGCTCGCCCCGCTTATGCCGATTATGAAACGCTTCATCCCGGAATGATGATAACACAGCGCCCAGCTTGCGGGCAGCGGCAAATGGTCCTATAATCTTGTTTGAGCCGGAAGTTCATTCGGAACGAGCGGCGGGGAGCCCGTTTAATTTAGCCTCTAAGTTTACGAATTTCCAAGGAGGTGCTGATGAGAAAGGAGTTTCTTTTTGCCAGGCTTTTGGTAGTGGCTGGGGTGTTCATCTTCCTTGCCGGTTGTGCGACCAAGACGTTTGTAAGGCAGCAGGTTTCTCCCCTTTCCGACAGGCTTGCGAAAGTCGAAAGCCGCCTTGACGGCCTGGACACGAGGGTGGCCGCCCTGGAATCCAGGGTGGGGATGCAAAACGCGGCGATTAACGATTTGAAAGCGGATGTGGCCGCGGCGAAGAAGATGTGTGAAGAAGCCAAAATGAGCGCCGCCGCAAGCGCCGGCCAGGCGGAAGCCGCCGCCAACCGGGCGGAGGCCGCGGCCAACCGGGCGGAGAAGGCCGCGGAAAAGAGCGAGAGGGCTTTCCGGCTACGGCAGCGGAAATAAACCGGCCCTTGCCGATATCTTTACGGGCATCCCCGTCCGCATCCTGAGCGCACGTTTCAGCTTTTTCATGTCTATGGGATAAGGATCGACTGCGGCCGCCAATTCGGACCCGATGGCGTCAAGGGGGTCCGGCTGCCTGTGGAGGTAATCCGTGTGCGCCTCCACATAAATTGCGCCGTTTCGCACGCCCAGTTTCACCGGCTGATAGATTATCGTGACAGGTGTGTTTTTCCGGACCAGGCGGAACAGCCGCTTCATGTCCGGGTTGTAA
Organism: Nitrospirota bacterium; assembly: GCA_021790695.1. Classification (GTDB taxonomy): domain Bacteria; phylum Nitrospirota; class Thermodesulfovibrionia; order Thermodesulfovibrionales; family JdFR-88; genus JAJYGJ01. The sequence goes on from JAJYGJ010000145.1 coordinate 3,882, forward strand.
AGTCTTATGCATCCGTGGCTTGCCCTCAGGCCGACGCAAAAAGTCCTGTTCGTACCGTGAATGAGGTACGTCGGCCGCGAGAGCCGAAGCGCGAAAAGTCCCATCGGGTTGTCGCTTCCGGCGGGGACGAACAGGGGAATATCAGGGTCCGCCCTCCTTATCTGGGCCGGCACATGCCACGCGGGGTTTGTGATCTTCTGCGTTATCCGGTACACCCCGGTGGGCGTGGGAAACCCCGGCATCCCTATGCCGACGGGATATGAGATCACAAGCCGACGGCCCAGATAGTAGTAAAGCCTCATCTCGGCCAGGTTTATCACGATCCCCCGATGGGGCCCATTGGGCAGGACCTTGAACGAGGGGATATTTATTCTGGCGCCTTTGCCGGGGACCCACGGGTCCACTCCCCGGTTGGCGTCGGCTATCTCGTTATAGCCTATGTCGAACCCGGGGGCCAGTTCGATGAGCGTTTCACCGTTTTTATCGGTATACGTCTGCGGCACGCCGATCAGCGTGTTTCGCGGGCCGTATGGAAAGGCGCCTCCGATAACGCC
>JAJYGJ010000107.1 GCA_021790695.1 Nitrospirota bacterium
CCCTTAAACGTAATTTCTTGATTTTACTTGCAATCTAAAACTTTAAGATCACCATATGTTTGTTTTTTTCTTTAAAGTTTTCTTAAAAACAACACGATAAAGTCTGCAAGGAGGGCTTTTAAATGAAAAAATTGGCTTTTATCCTTTTATTGCTATTAACTTCCTGCATAATCGTAATCAAGAAAAATGAGCCCCCGCCGCCCCCTACTACAGCTCAGACTGTGGCCCATACTATTGAAAAAATCTTTACTAAGAGCCCGGTTTCTAATTCCACAGCGCATTGACATGCTTATTAACGGTGTTTATAATCAATCATTACAATCTGGGAGGATTGAAATGACTGAAATAGTTGCCTATCTTCAAAACGTAAAAATCCGCCTCGGAATTAAAAGCGACAGACAATTAGCTATGAAAAGTGAGATCACTCAGGCTGCTATATGCAGTATCATGGGGGGCGGCAGCGTTCCCACTGATGAAACCTGTATTAGAATTGCCCTGCTTGCCGGCGATGATCCGGCCTATGTAATCGCCCTGGCCCGCAAGAGCAAGGCCAGCGAGGCCAGCCGGCCGTATTGGGATCGGATACTCAAAGTCCTTGCGACCGCGGCTGTCCTCGGTTTTTTTGCTTTAAACACGGCCCCTTTGACCGTTTCACATGCGGAGGCTTTTAACACTACTCTCACATCTCAAACGCCACTTTGTATATTATGTTAAATTTATACGGGAGGAATTTCCCAACCGCGGCACGGCGGCGATTGCGATTTGTTTTGTAATTATCACGGGTTATATCCGTTCCTGTAAAGCCTCTTATTAATACAAACATCTTTTTTAAAGCCGGGGGTTAAGTTGAAGCGCCAGTTACCTGCTCTTCCGGTCACATATTATGGCAGACAAGGCAAAGCGCGCTGCCCCTGTTGGACATGACCAGCCTCGCCCTTTCGTCATTATAGGGGTCGTGGCAGGACAGGCATGTCACCCTGCCGTTGCTTAGGACCACCCTTGTGTCCGTGATTTTCCTGAATCTGCCGTTTGTGACTTCCATGTAATAGACGTTCACCGGGTGGTCTTCGGCTCTCAACTTGAGCGCGCCCTTAAGCCCGTTGTGGCAGGAAGTGCAATTTTTTATGTCCGCCTCGATGTCCCTGGAATTTCCAATGTGCGCGGAGTTTATGACGCAGGCCATCCCCTGCGTGCAGTCGTGGCAGGTCTTGCAGAGCGCGGGCACGGGTTTTCTCAAAACGCAGGTGGCGCCCGAGCAGTCATGGCATGTCCGGCAGATCATCTTGCCCCCTGGTCCCGTCGGCCATCCGGGCGGCGTCTTGGCTGCTGCATACAATGGGTGCGACGGCAACGCCCTCGGATGGCAGCGCAGGCATTGCCCTGCCTGCACATATGCGGAGTGATTGACTGCCTGGGCTTTGCCTGTGAATGAGAAAAATATGAGAACCGCCAAAATAAGTGGCATATGTGTCACCTCTTATTCCAGTTTTATGCATCTGCCGGCCTGCGGTAGTCTTTGACTGCCAGTTTGATATTCTTAAGGTGGAATTCTTGATATCCGGCGGAAATCCGCCCTCCCGGTTACAGATTTACCACCTGTGGTATGTATTGTCAAGCCTGCTTGAAACCCCAGGTTGCTTTTGGGGATCAGACCGCTTCCAGGGGCTGGGGCCCCCAGTGAAAAACAATGCGGAATCGGGGTAAAATAAAGATGCGGCTTTATGATATATTATCAAGACCTGTTAAAGGTGTCTCCTTACCCGTTGCATCATAGAAGGTCTTTGATTTTCCGGATGGAGGGACTGTTTTGTTTAAGGGCACAACTGTAGTATGCGTCCGGCGCGGCGCGAAGGTCTGCATCGGCTGTGACGGGCAGATAACGCTCGGCGATACGGTGCTGAAGCACAATGCAAGGAAGATACGGAAGCTTTACGACAACCGCATCCTGGCCGGTTTTGCGGGCGCCACTGCCGACGCCCTCACCCTCTTTGAGAAGTTCGAGGAGAAGGTACAGGCGCAGAGGGGAAATATCGTCAGGTCGGCCGTCGACCTCGCGAAGGACTGGCGGACGGACCGCGTGCTGAGGCGGCTGGAGGCCCTGCTCATAGTTGCGGACGCGGAGCACACGTTTATACTCTCGGGCACCGGCGATGTGATAGAGCCGGAGCTTGGGATAGCCTCGATCGGCTCCGGCGGGACCTATGCGAAGGCCGCGGCCCAGGCCCTCCTGGAAAGCACGGAGCTTGCGGCAAGGGATATAGTCGAAAAATCGATGAGGATAGCCGCCTCGATCTGCGTATATACAAACGACCAGATACTGATTGAGGAACTCTGAGATGGACGATCTGACGCCGAGGGCGATTGTCGAGGCGCTGAACAAGTACATCATCGGCCAGGACAAGGCGAAGCGCGCGGTCGCGATAGCGCTCAGAAACAGGTGGCGCAGACAGCGGCTCTCCCCGGAGCTGAAGGACGAGGTGCTGCCCAAGAACATCATCATGATAGGGCCCACGGGTGTTGGCAAGACCGAGATCGCCAGGCGGCTGGCCAGGCTTGTAAACGCGCCCTTCATCAAGGTGGAGGCGTCAAAATTCACCGAGGTCGGCTACGTGGGCCGCGACGTGGAATCCATGGTCAGGGACCTGACCGAGACCTCCCTGAACATGGTGCGCACGGAGCACTTGCAGAAGGTAATGGAACGCGCGCGCCAGCTCGCCGAAGACAGGCTCATCGATATACTGCTGCCCCTTGCCAGGGGCCTGCGCGGGGCCCCCGTGAGCGATGAGGAAAGAAAAAAACACAGGGAGACCAAGGACAAGCTCCGCTCACAGCTGAGGGATGGCAAGCTGGACGACAGATACGTGGAGATAGAAGTGCGTGAAAGGACCATGCCCTTCGGGATCGTCTCCAACGTGGGCCTCGAGGAGCTCGAGGTCAACCTCAAAGATATGCTGGGAAGCTTCCTGCCCGAAAAGACCAAAAAGAGGAAGGTCAAGGTGGCCGAGGCGCTGGACATACTCGCCGACGAAGAGGCAAACAAACTCATCGACATGGACAAGGTGAACCGGGAAGCGGTGGAAAGGACGGAGCAGTCCGGCATCATCTTTATCGATGAGATAGACAAGATAGCCGCAAAAGGCGCCGGGTACGGGCCGGACGTCTCGCGCGAGGGCGTCCAGAGGGACCTGCTGCCCGTGGTAGAGGGTTCGACTGTCAGCACCAAGTATGGCCCGGTGAAGACGGAGCACATACTGTTTATCGCGGCCGGCGCCTTCCATACCGCGAAACCCTCCGATCTGATCCCGGAACTGCAGGGCCGGTTCCCCATAAGGGTGGAGCTCGATTCCCTTGAAAAGAGCGATTTCATAAGGATTCTCAGGGAGCCGCATAACGCCCTTCTGAAGCAGTATGCCGCCCTTCTGGCCACGGAGAGCATAGAGCTGGAATTCAAGGACGACGCCGTCGACGAGATTGCCGGGATCGCGGCCTCGGTCAACGAAAAGACGGAAAACATAGGGGCGAGGCGTCTCCATACGGTCCTGGAAAAGCTGCTTGAGGACATCTCCTTCGAGGCCCCGGAAAAACAGAAAGGCTCGCTCGTCATAGACAAGCCGTATGTCGATGAAAGACTCGCTGAAATCGTGGAAGATGAGGACCTCAGCCGTTACATACTTTAGAGCCGCAAAGGCCTTCCCGCTTCTGCTCATCGCTGTCGCCCTCCTCATCATCAACGGCTGCGCTACAGTCACGTCGAAAAAGCCTCCCGGCGGAGGCGGCGTCTGCATGGCAAGCTGGTACGGCCCTGAATTCATCGGGCAACCCACCGCTTCCGGCAGGACATACAGGAAGAATGACAGGACCGCGGCCAACCCGACCCTCCCCTTCGGCACGATTCTCAAGGTCACAAATCTTTCAAGCGGCGCTTCGACCACCGTCACGGTGAACGACAGGGGCCCATTCAAGCGCGGCAGATGCCTGGACCTCTCCTATCAGGCCGCGCTCGACATCGGCCTCGTAGGGCAGGGCTCCGGGTGGGTGAGCTTTCAGATAATCGGCAGGGACCCTTCCTATGTAAAATCCATTCTCAATGGAGCGTGGTCGGGCCCGGGCCCCTATACTATTCAGGTGGCCTCCTTCGAGGTGCTTTCAAACGCGCTCAGGCTGAGGTCTATACTGGAGCTGAATTACGACGATGTCTACCTGAGCAAGGTATCGGGCAGCGGCGGCAGGCCGCTCTACAGGATCAATATCGGCAAGTTCCGCGATGAAAAGGCCGCCGGCCTCGTGGCGGCGAAGCTCGCCGCCGAGGGCTATGGCGTGATGATTACTCAATATAACAGCTATTTCTGAGCCCCGCAGACCGCCTCCTTTCGCGGTTAAAATTCCCTTTTCCATTGACTCTTGGCCGGCCTCCGGGTTTAAATGTATAACGAGCGTATTACACGTAGATAAAAACTTGCCACGGGGTCAAACGGGCGAATGTGATGAAAAATTTCCTTACATTAGATTCCCCGCGGGGGGACTGGTCCCCTTGCCGCGGGGAAGATCAATAGTGCGCATGGGGAAGCTCTTCGCGCTTCTTTTACTCGGTGCGGTCTTTATGAAACTCTACCCCCTGGGTTTCGTCGCTCCGGTTGCAGGCGGAAAGGCCTTTTTGCAGCTCGACGTCTGCCACGCTAACGACGTTGGCTCCCCCGGCGGCATGGTCTGTATACCCGCGAGCGCCCCTCCGGGGCTCTTGCTTGTCTTTTTATGCTTTTTTCGACGCTTAACTTCCTTCCAAGAGGCCTCGATAATATCCGCACGAAAAATGAAACCTCCCAGATCCGCTTCCGCCGTCGTTTTTTAAGTTTTAAAGGCAAAATCCGACAAAAAAATACGGGAGGTCTTTGCAATCATGGACAGGTGTGTTACATTTTTGCGTCTTTTTGTGTCTTCGTTTTCATTTTTGCTCATCCTGCACTTCGCCTCCGCAGATGCCTTCGGGGCCGGCCTTTGCTGTCAATTGGCGGGCGGGGTTGAGGAGAACGTAAACGGCGCTTACGCGCCGGGCGCGCATGAGCTGACCGCCGTGCTGGAGTGGAGTTTCAGCGACATGGACAAACTCATGCAAGGGACACGCGAAACATCCGCGTCCGATGTCGCCGCGCAGGGCAGATATATGACCATCCCCACCCATATGGAGATGACCAGGTATACCCTGAGCCTCGCCTACGGCATCACGCCGAGGCTGAAAGTCATAGCCTCCATACCCTATGTCAGAAACACCATGGACATGGATATGGTCATGACAGACGGTATGGGCATGCAAATGCTTGAGCCGATGTCGATGGAGCCTGTAAGCGGCCTGGGCGATGTCACCCTGACGGCGCTCTACCGCGTCTACACCAACAGGCGGATAAGGCCCAACGCGGCGCTTACCCTTGGCTTGGGCGTAAAGACGCCGACCGGCTCCTATACCAAAAAGGACCCGGCCGAGGGGACCCCGACCGGGTTTGTCCATGCCCACATGCAGCCGGGGACCGGCTCATGGGACCCCATAGTCTCACTCGCATATACCAGGCTCATGAACCCGTGGCTCCTCGGCGCGGACGTCAACTACCAGGTGGCCACCAGGAACGATGAGGGCTATAAATTCGGCGACACGTTCACGTCGGACCTCTCGGCCAAGTACGGAGTGCTGCCCTTCCTGAACCTGACCGGCCAGCTTACATATCTGCACAGCGGGCGCGCAACCGATGATATGGGCCGCTACACGAACCTGACCAGCGTCTTCGACGACCCGGCAAACACGGGAGAAGACAGCCTATGGGCGGCCCCCGGATTTGAATTCGTCCCCCTCTACAACGCCGGGCTCACCTTCAAGGCCCAGTTGCCCCTCTGGCAGAGGGTAAACGGCACGCAGCTCGTCTCCACCTACAGGCTGGTAACCGCCGTCTATTACACCTTTTGATTTTTTGTTTTTTGGGCCGGAAGCTTGACATCCCGGATGTACCTGATAGCATTTTAAAAACCACAGGGAAGGAGGTGACAGGGGTGAAGAAAGTGAAGGCGCTTGACAGCAGGACGCTTGAAAAAGAGGCTATCTTCTGGGGCAATTTGAAGAGGCAACTCAAGGAAAATCCCGTGAAGATATGCCGCAAATGAAGCAGTTGAAAGAGCTAGAAGAGCTCGAGGCCGCCGGTCCGGCGGCCAAATATGATTTCTTTGTCCAGTGGCATCTGACCGAAAGGTGCAATCTCAGGTGCAGGCACTGCTACCAGGCCGACCGGAAAGAGACGCCTGCCGGGGTGGACCTTTCGCTGAAGGAGATAGGCCGCGTTATCGCCGAAATCTCGGATACCCTGGGGAGCTGGGCGAAAAACTACCAGATGGATTTTTCGCCCAGCTTCAATATTACGGGCGGCGAGCCGCTCCTGAGGGCCGACTTGTTCGACATCATCTCCGAGGCCAGGGCTCAGGGGTTTGATGTGTTTGTGCTTACAAACGGGACGATCATAAACAGGCAAAGGGCCAGGGCATTGGTCAATGCCGGGGTCAGGGCAGTGCAGGTAAGCGTTGAGGGGCCAGAGGAAGTCCATGACTCCATCCGGGGCAGGGGCAGTTTCAGCCAGGCGATGTGGGGGGTAAAAAACCTTCTGGGCGCCGGCCTGACCGTTACCCTGAACTCCACCCTCTCCAGCCTCAATGCCGGGCGGATGCCCGAGATGGTCTCGCTTGCGCTTGGCATGGGCGTCCAGAGACTCGGGTTTTCAAGGCTCGTCCCCTATGGACGCGGTTCCGGCCTCATCCGGGAGATGCTGCCCTCCGGGCAGGTAAAAAAGCTCTATGAGACCCTCCTCTCCCTGGAGATAGACGGGCTGGAGATTGTGACCGGAGACCCAGTGGCCTCTCAGATGAGCATCAAAAACCATCCGGACGCCGGCTGCACCGCGGCCGGGGGCTGCGCGGCGGGGATATCCGGATTCACGATCCTTGCCGACGGGGCCATTACACCCTGCAGGAGGCTTCCTTTGCCCCTGGGCAATATCAGGACGGATTCCATCAGACAGGTATGGGCGACCTCGACGGTGCTGGGGGCCCTCCGCGACAAGAGCCGTTACGGCGGGAGATGCGGGACATGCCGCAGATGGGCCACCTGCCGGGGCTGCCGCGCAATCGCCTATGCATACTCCATGTCCAGGGGAGAGGCCGATTTCCTCTCCGAGGACCCGCAATGCTTTATTGAACAAGATGAAGAAACTGAAACGGCGAAATTCCTTCCCTCCCTGAAATAGTTTTTTGGACGCCAGCCTATTTGATTTATCATCCATACCCGTTTGTTTTATAATCCATGCCCGTTTGTTTTATAATCTATGAATGTCCGGCGGCCTTGCCGATAAGATAGCCTCTGGGGGGCGGATCACTCCCGCCCAGGCCCTGAAACTCTTCAAGTCCGATGATATCTTCACCCTGGGCGAGCTTGCCTCCATAACGGCGAAGAAGAAAAACGGCAATAAGGTTTTTTACATAAGAAACATACACATCAATCCCACCAACATTTGCGTAAACAGGTGCAGGTTTTGCGCCTTCAGCCGCTCCAGGGGCGAGGCCGGAGCTTATGAGCTGACGATCGGGCAGATCATCTCCAAGCTGAAAAAGGTGCGTCTTTTTGACGAGGTGCACATCGTGGGCGGCCTTCATCCGGACTGGCCCTTCGAACATTATCTGGAGATGCTCGCGGCGATAAAGAAGGCCTTCCCGCGGACGGGCATAAAGGCCTTTACCGCGGTCGAGGTGGATTACATGCGTAAAAAAAGCGGGTTTCCGCTGGATAAAATCCTTCAAATGCTGAAGGACAGCGGGTTGGACGTGATGCCCGGCGGAGGGGCGGAGATATTCGACCCCGCCGTCAGGGGGGCGCTTTGTCCCGAAAAGATGGGCGGCGGGGACTGGCTTAAAGTCATGAGGGCGGCCCACAACGCAGGCATCAGGACCAATGCCACGATGCTTTACGGGCATATCGAAAACTACGGGCACAGGGTGGCCCATCTCGAAAAACTCCGGCGGCTCCAGGACGAAACAGGCGGGTTCCAGGCGTTCATCCCCCTGCCCCATCAGCCCGGCAATGAGATCGGCGGCCGTCCTTCAAGCGGGCTTGAGGACTTAAAATGCATAGCCGTTAGCAGGATATTTCTGGACAACTTTGACCACGTCAAGGCCTACTGGGTGATGCTGGGGGAAAAACTCTCGCAGGTGGCCCTCCGGTTCGGGGCCGACGACCTCGAAGGCACGGTCATAGAGGAAAAGATAGCCCACTCCGCGGGGGCCCGCACAAGGCCCGGCCTGGCAGAAGAGGAGATAAGGCTTATGATTGAGAAGGCGGGCAAGAGACCTGTCCGCAGAGATTTCAAATACAGGAGACTCCGCTAGGTATGCGTATCGGTGGAAAAGAGGCGCTGCGGCTGCTTAAAGATAAAAAAGGGGACCTCCTTGAGCTTGGCCGCATGGCGGACTCCAGACGCAAGGCCCTCCACCCGGAAGGCGACGTGACCTTCGTTGTCGACCGGAACATAAATTATACGAACATCTGCCTGAACCGTTGCAGCTTTTGCGCCTTCTGGAGGCGCGAAGACGCAAAGGACGCATATGTGCTTGGCCGCGAGGAGCTTTTCAGGAAGATCGACGAGACCCTGGAGCTTGGCGGCACGCAGATACTGCTGCAGGGCGGGCTGAACCCGGCGCTCGGACTCGAATACCACATCGGGATGCTGAGCGATATCAAGCGAAACTATCCGGCCATAAATATCCACGGGTATTCGCCGCCGGAGATAGCATATTTCGCGGAGCGTTCGTCGCTTACGCTGAGGGAGACACTCTCGATTTTAAAAGACGCGGGGCTGGACTCCGTCCCTGGGGGCGGCGCTGAAATCCTTTCCGACAGGGTGAGGGAGGCGATCAGCCCGAAGAAAATAAAATCCGGCCGGTGGCTCTCCGTCATGCGCGAGGCCCACAGGCTCGGCATGAAGACGACGGCCACGATGATGTTCGGTTCGGTCGAGACCCCGGAGGACATCGTCGGGCACCTGGATGCGGTCCGCGCCCTTCAGGACGAGACGGGCGGGTTTACCGCCTTCATCCCGTGGAGCTTCCAGTCCGGCAATACCGCCTTAAAAAAGCAGATGAAATGCGGGCAGGCGACGGCGGTCGAATATCTCAGGGTCCTGGCCGTCTCCAGGGTCTATCTGGACAACGTGCCCAACATACAGGCCTCATGGGTCACACAGGGGCTGAAAATGGCGCAGGTGGCCCTCCGGTTCGGCGCGAATGATTTCGGCTCCACGATGATAGAGGAAAACGTGGTCGCCTCGGCCGGGGTCAGTTACCAGGTATCGAAGGATGATATCATTGCCGCCATCGCCGCTGCCGGTTTCAGGCCCGCCCAGCGTGACACCCGGTATAATATAATCAGGTATTTTTAAATATCTTTTAGTGAAATTCCCTCCCGGAGGGGAGGGGATTAGGGGAGGATGACATAAACACCCTCTCCCAAACCCTCTCCCTTTTAAGGGAGAGGGTTTCACCAAAAGCGGGATATGCGAAAAGGGGGTTTCACTTTAAATGGAACAGGAGCAGGAACTCTGGGACGTGATCATAATCGGTGGGGGACCGGCGGGGCTAACGGCGGCCCAATATACGGCGAGGGCGGGTCTCCGCGCGGTCGTCATAGATAAATCCCCTACGGCGGGCGCGCTGGGCTTTGCAAGCAGGATTGAAAACTATCCCGGCATGGAAGCGCCGCTTTCCGGCAAGGAGCTTCTCGATATATTCAGGAGGCAGGCCATAAATTTCGGGGCGAAGTATGTTGAGGCGCAGGTCGTGGGTGTTAACCTGTCGGGCAACGTAAAGGAGGTCTTCACGATGGGGGGCGCCTACAGCGGGAAGGCCGTCATAGTGGCCACGGGCTCGATGGGCAGAAAGCCCACCATCAAGGGCGAGGCCGAATTTTTGGGCAAAGGCGTGAGCTACTGCGCCGTCTGCGACGCGGCCTTTTTCAAGGGCAGGACGGTATGCGTGATCGGGGGCTCGGAAGAGGCGCTGAAGGAGGCGGGGCACCTGCTTCGAAACTGCAAGGAGGTCTATCTCATAAGCCCGTTGAAGAAACTGGCTATCGGGCCGGACCACCCGGTGCTGAAGAGCCCGAACCTGAAACTTATGGAGGGCGCGACTGTCACCGCCATCCTGGGCGGGGAGGTCGTGGAGCGGATAAGGATCGTCGATTCCGAGAAACGCGAGGGCGAGATCGAGCTGTCGGGCGTTTTTGTCTACCTGCACGGCAGCAAGCCGCTGATAGATTTCCTCACCGAGGCCGTGGAGCTGTCGGACAGCGACTGCATCGTCACCAACCGGATGATGGAGACATCGATCCCGGGGGTCTTCTCCGCCGGGGACGTCACCTGTGTGGAGGTGCGGCAGGTAGTCGTTGCCGCGGCAAACGGCGCCGTCGCGGCCCTTTCGGCCGAAAAATTCATAACCCACAAGAAACGCAGGAAGTACGACTGGGGCAAGGTGGGCTGATCCGGACCCTAGAGGGTATTTATCTTGTGGGCGAGGCAGCCCGCGCCAAACCCGTTGTCTATGTTCATCACGGCGATGCCGGGCACGCAGGAGTTCAGCATCGCAAGCAGCGCCGCGAGTCCGCCCAGGCTCGCCCCGTAGCCGGTTGAGGTGGGCACCGCGATTACCGGCTTGTCCGTAAGCCCGCCGACCACCGACGGCAGCGCCCCTTCCATCCCGGCAACTACTATCAGGCACCTGGCCTTTTCGATGATTTTCATATTGCCCAGGAGCCGGTGCAGACCGGCGACCCCCACGTCGTAAAGCGTTTCGGCCCTGCTGCCGAGGAAAGAGGCGGTCAGCGCGGCCTCCTCGGCGACGGGGATGTCCGATGTCCCGGCGGAGATGACGACCACCCTGCCCTTTTTACGCCCCAGCCCCCCCGACGTTATTATGCCCGAGCGTTCGTGGAAGAGGGCCCCGCCGACGCCCAGCTTTTCATGAATCTCGCGGGACGCCTTCGTGATGAGAAACCGCCCGGAGCGCCTGTGCATCGCATGCGCCACTTTGATGATGTCTTCCGAGCGTTTTCCTTTTGCCAGGATGACCTCGGGCACGCCCTGGATGCCGTCCCGGTTATGGTCCACCTTCGCCATCTCCATATCTTCATAGAGGTGATGTTTCAGGCGGTCGAATATTTCAGGGGCCCCTATTTCGCCCCTGGTGAGCATCCCAAGAAGTTTTAGCTCTTTCAGGCGGGGACGTTTGGTCCTAGCAGGTGAACTCATTTTTAAGCGAGCGGCCCATGAGCTCCTGCACGGCCTTCATCGGCGATTTGCCTTCAAAGATTACCTTGTATACCTGCTCCGCAATCGGCATCTCTACCCCATGCCGCGCCGCCAGCTCCACGACCGATTTTGAAGTCTGGACCCCCTCGGCGACCGTCCTTCTGGTTGCCATTATCTGCCGGGCGGTGAGCCCGCGGGCCAATTCCTTCCCGAAGGTATAATTCCTCGATAGGTCGGCCGTGCAGGTGAGCACAAGGTCTCCTATGCCGCTTAATCCGGAGAACGTCTGTTCCATCGCCCCCATGGCGGTCCCCAGCCGCCTCATCTCTGCAAGCCCCCTTGTGATCAGCGCCGCGCGGGCATTGCCGCCCAGCTCCAGGCCGTCCGAGATGCCCGACGCTATGGCCACCACGTTCTTAAGCGCCCCGCCCAGTTCAACGCCCGTTATGTCCTCATGGGTATAGACCCGGAAGAAACCCGTGTTCAGCAGCTCCTGCAGCCGCCGGGCCTCGGCCTCCTGCCTTGCCGCAAGGGTCACGGCGGTCGGCTTTCTCTGGATGACCTCCTTGGCGAAGCTGGGCCCCGAGAGCACCGCGGCGCGCCTGCCCGTAAGCTCTTCCAGTATTTGCGAGGGCCTCTTCAGCGTGCCGTTTTCAATGCCCTTCGACGCGCTAAGAAGGCAGGCATCGTCCCCGATTGCGCGGACTGCCCGGCTGAATATCCCCCTTATGTGCTGTGTTGGCACTACGCTTATGACGCAGCTTGCACCGTCCAGGACCTCTTTCAGGTCCGAGGATATCCTTATGTTTTCAGGCAGCCTTGTATCAGGCAGGTAGACGCTGTTTACCCTGGTGGTCTTCATCGCGCCGGCCAGGTCTTCCTCATGGACCCAGAGGGATACGTCAAGACTCTTCCCGGCGAGCAGGACGGCCAGGGTCGTCCCCCAGCTTCCGGCCCCTATGACGGCGTTACTGTCCATAGCCCGCAAGCTTGATCGCTTTTTCCAGGCGTTTTAGTGTGCGCTCCCTGCCGACTATCTCAAGGACGTCGAAAATACCAGGGCTTACGGTGCCGCCGGTGACCGCGACCCTCACCGGCTGGGCCACCCTGGCCAGTTTTTGCCCGTGCCTCTCCACGACCTCGCGGAAGGCCTTTTCTATATTGTCATGCGTGAACTCGGCTGTCCGCGCAAGGGCGTCCCTTATGTCCACAAGATAATCGAGGCTCTCCAGGTTCAGGAATTTAACTTTCGCCGCGGGGTCGATCTCCACAGTCTCGGAGAGGTAAAACCGCATCGCCTCGGCAAGCTGCAAAAGGGTCTTGGAGCGCTCCACGAGGCTCGCCACCGCCTTTTCGAACCACTGCCGGTTTATCCCCTCGGGCCCCTCCGGGCCGGCCGCTATGATACCCTTTTCAATCAGCAGGGGCATGACCATATCGGAGAGCTCTCCCGGCGTTGCCTTTCGCATGTACTCGCCGTTTAGCCAGAGGAGTTTTTCTGGGTTGAAGACGGCGGCGGATTTCCCGACGTGCTCAAGAGAAAAACATTTTACAAGCTCCTCGCGGGTAAAGACCTCCTGGTCGCCAAAGGACCACCCGAGCCTCGCAAGATAATTCACAAGGGCGTCGGGCAGGTAGCCCATCTCCTTGTATGCCATGACCGAGGTCGCCCCGTGCCTCTTCGAGAGCCTGGTCTTGTCGTGGCCCAGTATCATCGGCAAGTGGGCGAATTTCGGGACCTCGTACCCGAGGGCGTTATATATATGGACCTGTTTCGGCGTGTTATTGATGTGGTCGTCCCCGCGTATGACGTGGGTTATCTTCATATCGACATCGTCGACGACGACCACGAAGTTATAAGTGGGGGTGCCGTCGGAGCGCGCGATGATGAAATCATCAAGCTGGCTGTTTTCGAAGGAGATATGGCCGCGTATAAGATCGTTTACCACCGTCTGTCCCGTATCCGGCATCCTAAACCTCACGGACGGCGTCCGGCCCGGCACAGGCGCTTTCAGGTCCCGGCAGCGGCCGTCGTACCTCGGGGGCCTGCCCTCTGCCAGCGCCCTCTGCCTGCGCTCTTCAAGCTCCTCCTGGGTGCAATAGCAGTAATAGGCTTTTTTCTCGGCAAGCAGTTTAGCGACGCACGCCTTATATATGTCAAACCTGTCGGTCTGCCGGAAGGGTCCCTCGTCCCAATCGAGTTTCAGCCACTCCATCCCTTTTATTATCGCCTCTATGTATTCCTCCGTGGAACGCTCCCTGTCCGTATCTTCAATCCGGAGCACGAAAACGCCGCCCTTGTGCCTGGCGAAGAGCCAGTTGAAAAGCGCCGTCCTGGCGCCGCCGATATGAAGATGGCCGGTCGGGCTCGGGGCAAACCTCACTCTGACCAATTCGACCTAAAGACCTCCTGTTAGTTTTTTTAAAAAAATTCTTTCAGTTTTATTAGAAATATAGCAGAATTCCGCCAGGGCGTTCAACCCGCAGCCTGCGTGATCTCAAGGACAAGGAAATTTTTGGCATCTTCCCCGGCCCTGAATCTCTCGTCTGCGCGCATGCCCGCGACCCACACGATATCATCCCCCGAAAGGACTATGGGTATGCCGTCCCGCTCGTCCCTCGGCACCTTCTCATCCACAAAGAAATCCTGGAGTTTTTTCCTCCTGCCGAAGCCAAGCGGGCAGAAATAATCCCCGTTTTGCCTTCCCCTCATTGTCAGCTCAAGCCCGGTCTTTTCGGCGTCAAGGACTACCTTTTTGCTTCCTGGGGCGCCTTCAGCCGCGCTCCTTGCGCTCTCCCCAACCCTCTCAACGTATGCCTTTATCAGCGCCCCCGTCTCCAAAAACCTCACGCTTCCAGGGCAGGTCAACCGGTAAGCGCCCAGTCTCGCCGGCGGCCTTGCGGTGACAAGCAGGGTCGAGTATTTTTTCACTGCCCTGACGGGGCCGGGCAGATAAAGCCTGTCACCCGGTTTCCCCTTTTTTATCAATCCGATTATGTCCTCAACATGTCCGAAATCAAGCCCCCGGATTCCCCTCACAAGCTCGATTACCTTCCTTAAGGTGCGCCTCAGAAGGACGGTGTCCATCGTTTCAAGCGGGACGAGAAAAAGCTCGACCCCCTCCTCCGTCTTGTCCCTCAGAAGGCGCATAAGCCCCTTCAGGACTGCGCTCTCGAAATACCTCTCCTCCTCGGCGAGTATCTGCGTCGTCCTCAGTATCGTCTCGTCCAGGTTGGGATTGAACTTTTTCAGGACCGGGACCAAATCATGGCGGATTTTGTTTCGCGTGTACTCGTTTTTGAGATTTGTGGGGTCCGTGATGAAATCCGTGCCCGTTTCAGCGAGAAACTCCTCTATCTCCGCCCGTGTGGTCTCGATGAGCGGCCGGACAATGTGTTTCCCCTTTATCTTCCTTACGGGCGGGATGCCGGAGAGCCCTCGCCTGCCTCCACCCCTCAGAAGGCGCATGAAGAAGGTCTCGGTCTGGTCATCCGCCGTATGGCCAAGGGCGATCCTGTTTGCGCCCAGGCGGCCCGCGAGCCCTTCATAGACGTCGTAACGCAGTATCCTTGCCGCCTCCTGCTTCCCCAGGCCCTCTTGCCTGGCGTATGAGGCCACGTCTATCTTCTCGCAGTGGAACACGGCTGCCGAGCCCTCGGCCACCCGTTTGGCGAACTCTATCTCGGCTGGTGTTTCATCCGGCCTCAGGCCGTGGTCGACATAAACGGCATGAAGGGCGAGATTATACTCTTTCGTCATCGCATGCAGGATTTTAAGCAGGCAGACGGAGTCCGCCCCGCCGGAGAGGCCAACCAGGACGGTGTCTCCGGGCCCGAACATCCCGAATTTTTTTGCCGTCTTCAGGACCTTTTCCTGCAAGCTCATGGCGGAGGTGATCAGAGCCTGACCGGAACGCCCTTTTGTCTGAGATATTCCTTGGCCTGTCTTATCGAAAATTCCCTGTAGTGGAAGATAGACGCGGCAAGCACGGCATCGGCCTTGCCCTTGGATAGCGCCTCATAAAGGTGCTCCAGCGTGCCGGCCCCGCCCGAGGCTATAACGGGGATGGACACGGCCTCGGAGATAGCTCTGGTAAGCTCTATATCGTAGCCGTCCTTTGTGCCGTCCCTGTCCATGCTTGTAAGCAGTATCTCGCCCGCCCCCAGCTCTTCCATGAATTTCGCCCATTTTATCGCGTCGAGGCCCATGGGGGTCCTCCCGCCGTGGATGAAGACCTCCCACGTCTTTTCGCCCGGCTGGACGAGCAATTCCGAGTGGGCCCCGGACCAGTCCGGGGCCCACTCGGGCAACGATTTACCCGGATACGGGCCGGAGGGGCCTGCACACCTTTTCGCGTCCACGGCCACAACGATGCACTGGGAGCCGAACTTTTCCGCGGCCTGCCGGATAAACCCCGGGTCCTTGACGGCTGCGGTATTTATCGATACTTTATCGGAGCCCGCCTTCAGGAGCGCGCGGATGTCCTCAATCGCCTTTATCCCGCCTCCGACCGTAAAGGGCATGAAGACCTCCTCGGCCGTCTTTGAAACGACGTCGAGGATGATGCCCCTTTTTTCATGCGAGGCGGTGATATCCAGAAAGACAAGCTCATCGGCGCCCTGCCCGTCATAGAAAATGGCGTTTTCCACCGGGTCGCCGGCGTCCCTTAAATTCACGAAGGAGACGCCCTTTACTACGCGTCCGTCCTTCACGTCGAGGCATGGTATTATCCTTTTTGAAAGCATTTAAATTAAACACCCTCTCCCAACCCTCTCCCTTTTTAGGGAGAGGGTTTAACTAACTAAAGACATTAAACTTGTCTTTTACTAAATCCCCTCCCGGAGGGGAGGGGATTAGGGGAAGAGGACTCCTTTTTTGACAGCCTTATCGCCTCCCGGATATCGAGCCGTCCGCTGTAGATGGCCTTTCCGGTAATCGCGCCCCAGAGCCCCTTTATTTCAAGCAACTTTTTAATATCGTCGATGTTCGAGACGCCGCCGGAGGCGATAACCGGCAGGTCGATGTTTTCAGCCATCTTTTGAGTGGCCTCGAAATTCGGCCCCGTGAGCATCCCGTCCCTTGAGATATCGGTATAGATGATGCCCGCCACGCCCGCCTCCTTCATCTTCCCCGCAAGCCCGAGCGCGTCCTCGCCGGTCGTCTCGACCCAGCCCTTCACGGCCACCTTCCCGTCCCTGGCGTCGATGCCCGCTATGACCCTCCCCGGGTGCCTGTCGCAGGCCCGGCTGAGAAATCCGGGGTCCTCCACGGCCACGGTGCCCAGGATCACCCGCTCGATGCCCAGCGATATCAGGAGGTCTATGGTTTCCATGCGCCTTATGCCGCCGCCGACCTCAAGGACGATATCCACGGCCCCCCTGATGGCCTTAATGCTTTCAACGTTCCGCTGGGAGCCGGAAAAGGCCCCGTCCAGGTCCACTATGTGCAATAGCTCGGCGCCCGCCGACATCCATCTTTGGGCCGTCTCCGCCGGGTTGTCGGAGTATACCGTGGCGTCTTCGGCCCTGCCCTGCAGGAGCCTCACGCACTTCCCCTCGCGCAGGTCTATGGCAGGAATTATCAGCATCGCTTTAGTATAATATAAACACCGATGAAATATGTTTTCACCTTTTGTTTTTTAAGCTTGATGCTGGCGGGATTTTTGAGCCGCCCGGCGTCTGCCCTTTCAATCCCGGTGCCCGAACACCTTACCTTTGAGCTTGCCTGGGAGGGCATCTATGCGGGCACATCCACGCTTTCCATTTCCAGGGACGCCGGCGACGGCTACAAGATAGTCTCCACCGCGGCGTCGGCCGATTACATCTCCGTCTTTTACAAGGTAAGGGACATGATAGAGAGCGTCACGAGACCGGACTCATTTGCCTCCATGTCCTACAGGGTCACGTCCCACGAGGGCAAACACGTGAAAGACCTCGGGTTGCTCTTTGCCGGCAACGACGGAAGGAAAATGACGGCCTTCATTGATTACATGGGCGGACCTGACAAACGGGAGAAGGATTTCAAGACCCCCACGGGCGTGATGGACCCCCTGTCGAGCTTCTTTTTCGTTCGGACCCTGCCGCTTGTGGTGGGCAAACCGGTTTATGTGACCATCTTCGACGATGAGAAGGTCTGGAACGTGGAGGTCCAGGTCCTGAGGAAAGAGCGGGTCCAGACATGGGCCGGGACTTTCAATACGATACTGATAAGGCCGGTCATGAAATCCAGCGGGATATTCCGGAGAAACGGCGATATCTACATCTGGCTCACCGACGACGCCAGGCGCATGCCCGTCATGCTCGAAAGCAAGGTCAAGATCGGCTCCATAAAGGCGATACTGCAAAAGGTAAGCTACTGATTGAAGCTATCCCTCATCATCTCCACCTTCAATAAACCCGGATATTTGGGAAAAGTCCTGGAAGGAGTAAGGCTTCAAACGGAACACCCGGACGAGGTGCTGATAGCCGATGACGGCTCAGGCCCCGAAACCTGCGCGCTCGTTGATGAGTGGCGCAGGTCCTTGCCCTGCCCGCTGCTGCATGTCTGGCACGAGGACAAAGGTTTCCGGGCTGCAAAGATAAGGAATGAGGCCATTAAGAAATCCAGCGGGGACTACATCGTCATCCTGGATGGCGACTGTGTGCCTGAAAGGCATTTCGTTTCGGACCATGCGTCTCTAGCCCGGAAAGAATTCTTTTTCCAGGGGAAAAGGCTGCTCCTCGGCAAGGGGGTCTCGGACTCTTTTGACCCTTCCCGGACGGTCAAAAAAGGCTATCTCCCGGGTCTTTTTCTGAGGGGGGAAATAAAAAATTCGCACCACCTCCTGAGGTTTCGGCTCTTTCCGTCCCTGAAGGACAGCAGGCTGAAAGGCACAAGGAGCTGCAATATGGGTTTTTTCAGAGACGACCTTGTCGCGGTAAACGGCTTCAATGAGGATTTTACAGGCTGGGGGCGTGAGGACTCCGAACTCGTGGCCAGGCTTTATAAATATGGCCTGAAAAGAAAAAAGCACCCCTTCATGGCCCTGTGTTTCCACCTCTGGCATGAGGATAATGACAAATCGAGGCTTGAAATAAATGAAAAAATCCTCAGTGATGCGCTGGCGCATCCGGGATACAGATGTGAAAACGGCATCTCCAAGCCGGAGGTCTGAAGGATGCAAAATGGGGAAAAAATCCGGGCCTCGGCATGCATCATAGCCTGTAACGAGGCCCGCCGCATAAGAAAATGTCTCGACTCGATCAAAGACTTTGAAGAAACGGTCATTATTATTGATTCGAAGACCAGTGACGAGACCGAATCTATTGCCCGCGAGTTCGGCTGCAAAATATTCAGGGAGGAATGGAAGGGTTTCGGGCCGCAGAAACAAAGCGCTATGGACAAATGTGCAAACGACTGGGCCTTTATAATCGATGCCGATGAGGTCCTGCCCGCGGAAACGGCAAAGGAAATCTCGAAAGCCCTTGAGAAACCTGCTGCGGACGCCTACGCCTTTCCCAGAAAAAATTTCTTTCATGGAAAATGGCTCCGGCATGGCGACTGGTGGCCCGACTGGCAGATACGCCTGGTAAACAGGGAAAAAGGTTTCTTTACTTCCGTTATTCATGAAAGGTGGGACACACGAGGGGTGACGGGTAAAATCCGCGCGCCCATCGAACATCTTTGCTTCGAAAAATACTCGGATATGATCGAGACGATGGACGGGTACTCCACAATCATCGCGGAAGATTTTTTCGCAAAAGGCATTCGCGCAAAGCCCGCGACACCAGTCTTCCACGCCTTCTGGATGTTCATGAGGATTTACATCCTCAAGCGGGGTTTCATGGACGGATTTGACGGCCTGGTAACGGCAAGCCTCAAGGCAGGCGGGTCTTTCTTCAAATACGCAAAACTCCTTGAACTGCAAAGAAATCCGAAAGATATCAGATGAAAAATGCCGCGGACATCCCGGTGATTAAGGCCCGCGCCGCTAACAGGCCCGGCAAAAAAGAAAAAATCTCGGTAGCCATAATCACAAAAAATGAAGAAAAGAACCTGCCGGTTTGCCTCAAAAGCGTATCACGCGCAGATGAGGTGATAGTGGTCGATTCGGGCAGCGCCGACAAGACTGTCGAGATAGCGAAACAATGGGGCGGCCATGTTTTTGAAGAGCAGTGGAGGGGTTTTGGACTCCAGAAGCAAAGCGCCGTCGATAAATGCTCGAATGAGTGGGTATTGGTCCTCGATGCCGATGAAGAAGTCCCGGAAGATACATGGGCGGAGATTGAACGGGTCTTGGAGGAAGACGGCGGGTCCTTCGACGCATACAGTTTCCCGAGGAAGAATCTTTACAGGGGCAAATGGCTCAAACACGGCTATGAATGGCCCGACAGGGTCACGAGGTTATTCAAAAAAAGCAAAGGCAGGTTGTGCGGCTCCATCATACATGAAAGCGTAATCGCCCCAAACATAAAGGCCTTAAACGCCCCCGTTTTGCACTCCAGAAACGACAGTCTTGATAAATATCTTAACAAACTGAATGCATATTCTTCCCTGCTGGCGCGGACAGCGCGCGAAAATGGGAAAAAAGGGTCCGCATTCAGGGCGGCTACTTCCTTTGTCGCCCATTTTTTCAGGATTTATGTCCTCAAAAAAGGTTTCCTCGATGGAAGAGAGGGTTTTATTGTTGCTTTCACAGAGGCCCTGAACTCGTTTTATAAATACCTGAAGCTGATCGAGCTGGAGGAAAACAGTCCCAAATGAAATTTTTGGGAAACATAGAGCCGATTCTT
>JAJYGJ010000048.1 GCA_021790695.1 Nitrospirota bacterium
GTCAGCACCGGGGAGGTATTACTAAAACTGGTAACGGGCACGTCAGACGCGTGCTGATAGAAGCTTCCTGGTGTTATCGTTCGCCGGCCCGTAAAACAGCACAGATACAGCGCCGCGCTGAGAAAACCAGCGAACAGGTACAAGCGATAGCCTGGAAGGCGCAAAAACGGTTATGCAAGAGGTATTGGTATCTTATCAACAGGGGGAAACGACCTGTTGAATCATGTACTGCCGTCGCACGGGAACTGAGCGGCTTTGTGTGGGCGATTGCATGTGAGGTGATGGGCAAAAATATGCCGGCTTGGAAAAACGAATTGATAAACTCTCGGTGTTGTCTTGCGGGGCTCCGAAACAGGTGGAAAGTTTCTCCGCCCCTTCAGACAACGTTGTTATCCAGCAGCAGTATGTGGACTTCGGCCAGGGCAGCAGTCGGTTGGGAGAATCCTCGACCCTTCTATGAGGCGCCTGCAGATGGGATGATCCTCGCGAGTAGACAGAGGCAGCTCCACGACGAAGATAAGTCATGCGGTATCCAACCCGCGTATATCAGAGTGATCTACCGTCGTTTATCACTGCTGCTCTGCCCGAAGTCCACATGCTCAAAGGAGCTAATATCGGAAAGCTAGGAAAGGACACCCACTTGACAGGTTTATTACATATCAGAGGGGTATCTGGCGCCCGCCCCGGTCCTTCAAAACTGCTCTTTTCTCCGTCCACTTCGCACCGGGCCATAAAAAGACGGTAGTGGTTTTTGCACTTTCGGCAAAATAATGGTTTCACACGCGGCAAGATAATGCGAACGGTTACACTAATCCTATTGACACAGTTTAGCTAGTTTCCGTTGCGAAAGAGCGCTTCCGCGACGGAAACCAGTTCGGCGCCGCCGGGGAGTTTTAGGGGAAATTCCTTTTGACGGCGATGAACAGAACCCCGGAGGCCAGCAGGGACGTGATCCCCATCAACCCGTAGCTGGCCGTCGGCAGGATGAACCTGTTTAGTATGTTTGCCAGGGGCCCGGAGAAAATAATTATGCCGAAGATGGCGAAATTCGTGGCTGCGAGCACGGCCCCCATTTCACCGGCGCCGGCGCGGATCTGGATGAAACTCCTGCAGGCCACCAGGAGCATGCCGCCTCCGGCGCCCGCCGCAAGAAACAGGGAAAAAAACGCCCTCGTCTGAAGCGGCCCCGGAAGCCGGGGAACGGCCGCGACAAGGCCCATCGCCACGCCCAGGAGTCCCGCTGCCGGTGCGAGCACGCGGTGCCAGCGTTCGCCCCTGGCCAGAAGGCCGCTTATTAACCCGCCGATGCCGAACCCGACAAGCTCGGAGGCGACCATCAGGCCCGTCATGTTCTCTCCGGCGTGAAGCTGCCAGATGCCAAGCTGGTTTATGACCTGTATCTGAAGCGACCCCATCAGGTAGACGAACATATTGACGGCGACGGCGATGCTCAACTGCCGGTCCTTGCGGAACGCGTAGAGCCTGGCAAGCGTGTCGCCGGGCCCGCGCCATGGGAACTCTTTCAGGGGCGATGCGGCCGGGAAAGAGGGCAGGGCGAGGCTGAAAAGAAAACCCGTGACGGTCACCCCCACGGCTATCAGCATGACAACGACCCTCCCGCGCTCCCCGCCTGTGCGGCCCAGTGCGAATCCTGCGCTCGCAACCCCCGCCAGTATCGCCGCCAGCACGGCGACCGTCATGATCGCGTTGGCCTTCGTGACCTGCTCGTCCGGGAACAATTCGGGTATGGTGCCGTTTATGGACGGGCTGAAGATGACGCCCTGGGTGGCCATGAGGCTGGCCATTATGAAGACGAGGGTCCAGTTGCGGTTGTACAGTCCGTAGGCCCCCGTGGACATCGCCATGACCTCGAAGAATTTTACACCGATCATGACGCGCCTTTTGGGGAACCGGTCGGCGAGCCACCCCGCCGGGGCGGCAAACAGGAGAAACGGGAAGGTGAATATCATGGTGCCGTAACCCTGCAGGTAGCCCTTGCCCGCGGCGATGGCCACCAGCATGGCCGCTTCCTTGAAGAAATTCTCATTGAACGACCCCAGCGCGTTAGTCACGACCATGGCGGTGAACCTGGCGCTGCTGTGGCGAACTCTTCCCAACATTTTTCCGGGCCCGTTTCACCTTCCGGTCATGAGATACCAGGCTGCGGGGGGCTTGATCCCGGTGCGAGCATTCAGATGCGAAGCGCCCCTTAGGCGGTTAAAGACTATTCTATCAGAGAGGGAGGGCGAATTTGCCCGGAAAACGCCGGATCAGGTCCATACGAATATGCTCGTCTTCGAGGGGTCCAGAAAAGCGCATCTTTTAAGCATCTCTATATATTCGGCGGTCAGGACCGTGCCCTTTGTCAGAAGCAGGACGCCGGTGCCCGTCCTGAAATCCCTCGACAGCCTGCGCCCCGGCCTTACGTCCTTCAGGCTCAAGGCGGTCTCCGGGCTGTCGCTGCCGTCGGAAGGGCCGTTTAGTTGTTCCGCGGACTGCCTCATCAGGGGGGCAAGTTCGGGGTCCAGGACGGAGCCGGCCCTTTTTTTGATCTCCTCATGTATTTCGTCCGCGTCAAGCCCGTTTTTCAAAGACCTGTCCAGAAGGTCGGCGCAGGCTATGATCCGCGCCCCAAGCGGGATTTGACGCCCCCTGAGGCCGTCGGGGAAGCCGGAGCCGTCGAAGTTTTCATGATGATGCCTGATGAGGGCCCCCATCTCCCGGAACTCCTCTATCATGCCGATGGCCGACTGTCCCCGGACCGGATGTTTCTCGTACTGCTCCCGTTCGTCCTCGTTCAGGTCCTCCGGGGCCTTGATGGCGATGACGTCCGGCATGCCCACTTTCCCTATGTCATGGAGCCGGGCCGCCAGCACAACCGTCTCAAGCGCCTGCTTGTCCAGCCCCAGCCTGGCTCCCATGTCCCGCGCGGCGGCGGCCACGCCTTCCGAGTGCGCGTGGGCGGGCCCCCCCCTGAGATCGCCCAGGTTCGAGAAGGCCGCGATGAACTCCCCGATTTTCCGGTTCAGCCGCGTGTTGAGGCCGGTCAATTCCTCATTGCGTTTCGAAAGCTCTATTGTCTGCCGCTGGACGTCCATCTGAAGCTCATCGCTCCATCTTCGCAACTGCTCGTTCTGTTTTTTTGTCAGTTCGGTGAGGCGCCTGTTTTCGCCAAGCAGCCTGTATCTGTCAAGGGCGTCCCTGGCCACCATCAGAAGCTCCGAATCTTCCCAGGGCTTTTCGAGGTACCTGTAGGCGCCGCCCTTGTTTATCGCCTCGACCGCGGCGGTTATGTCGGCATACCCGGTGAGGATTATTCTGATTGCGTCGGGAGCGATCTGCCTGGCGCGTTTGAGGAATTCCGAGCCGTTCATCCCGGGCATCCGCTGGTCCGATATGATAAGGGCGATCTCGTTTGCCTTGAGAATTTCCAGCCCCGCCGCGCCGGACGCGGCCGTGAGGACCTCGGTCTCCTCGTCCATGAACAGCCGCTTGATGGCCCGAAGGACGTTCTCCTCGTCGTCCACAATCAGGGTCTTTAAGGCGGGGGGCTTCAGGGAGGGAGGCAGGGCGGGTTCAGGCATTCGGCTGCCCTGCCGGCGAAGGGGCCCCGGCCCCGATGGGGATTTTCAGGGTAAAGGTCGTGCCGGCCCCGGGGGCGCTCTCCACCGTTATTTCCCCGCCGTGCTTTTTCACGATGTCATAGGCGATGCTGAGGCCCAGCCCGGTCCCTTTGCCCACTTCCTTGGTGGTGAAAAACGGCTCGAATATCCTGGTGATGTTTTCGGGCGGTATGCCGCAGCCGGTGTCCGATACCGAGACGTAGACATGTCCGGGGCCGCTCCAGGTCCTGATCGTGAGCCGCCCGTGTTTCTCAATCGCCTGCGCGGCGTTCACGAGCAGGTTTAAAAACACCTGGTTCAGTTGCCCGGGGTTGCAGTTCACCAGCGGGATTTCGCCGTAGTCCGTTTCAAGCTCCGTCTTGTATTTAAGCTCGTTCCAGACGATATTGATGGTGCTGGCGAGCCCGGCGTTTATATCGGCGTATTTGAACCCGGACTCGTCCACGTGCGCGAAATTTTTCAGGTTCCGGACTATCTGGCGCACGCGCTCCGTGCCGTCCAGGGACTCCGCAATCAGCGTTTCGATGTCCCTTGCGACGCCGTCAATTTTCATCCGGCGGCGGACCTCGTCCAAACGGCCAAGGGCGGAGGCCGCGTCCTGCCCTCCCGATATCCTTTCCAGCGCCTCCGACTGCGCCTCGATATAGCCGCTCAGACGGCCGGTATATTTGCGCAGGGAATTTAGGTTGGAGGTCACGAAGGCCATCGGGTTGTTTATCTCGTGGGCCACGCCGGCGGCGAGCTGGCCTATCGAGGCCATTTTGTCCTGCTGAAGTATCTTCGATTGTGTGCTTTTCAGTTCGGCGTACGCCGAGGCGAGCTTCCTGTTGCCCAGGTCGAGCAGGTGCATCATATTGTTGAAATATTCCCCTATCTGGTAAACAGGGTCTTCCGTGGCCTTCCGGAAGACGGCGCACTGGCTGCAGTCTTTCAGTTTTTCGGCGAACGTCCCCTGCGGCTTGCCCCCGCAGAAGGTCCCGGACTCCTGCCCGCATCTTGACCGGCAACTGCCGTAACACGGGCAGTCCAGATTATCGCACGAAAGCAGCTCGTAGCACCTGGGCAGGGCAGGGTTTTCGAACCTTACTTCAAACCCCTTCCCCTCGACCACTCTGTGTATGAGGGCCGATATGCCGTCCAGGGCGGTTTCCAGTTTTTCCGAGTTCTCGATTATGAGGGCCGTCTTCTCCGCCAGTTCATAGTGGGCGCTTTCGAGCCTGGCGTGCGCCCTGGCGAGTTCCCTGCTGTTTAGTTCGAGCAGGTACATCATGTTGTTGAAATGCTCCCCTATCTGGTAAATGGGGTCTTTCGTGGCCTCCTTGAAGACAGCGCATTTGCTGCAGTCTTTAATCTTTTCAGCAAAAGACCCCAGGGCCGTCGGCCCCGGGGTCTCCGCGCCGTACACGCACGTCTTCGGCGTCTGCCAGCACCTTGATGCATCCGCGCCGTAACAGGGGCAGTCTGCTTTTTTGCACGAACGGACCTCGTGGCACCTGGGCAGGGAAGGGTTTTCAAACCTTACTTCAAACCCCTTCCCACCAACCACCTCGTTCATGAGGGCCGATATGCCGTCCAGGGCGGTCTGCAGTTTTTCCCTGCTATCCGTTATCAGGATGTTTTTCTCTTCAAGCTCGCGGGCCTTCTTCAGGGCCGTGGAATCATAGAGGGTCAATACCGTCCCGGGCGTCTCGTCCACGGCATCTCCGCAAGGGTAGGAATTAAGGACGAACCATTTACCGGTGTTTTTCTGGTGCAACTCGACCTTGTCGGAATGATACGCCTCGATTCCGCTCTTGTGCAGGAGGACCCAGATGTTTCTGCCGATTATCTCCGAGAATTCCTTGCCGAGGATTTTTTTGGCGGATTGGTTGCACCTGCCGACGGCGTTGTCCTGGTCCAGCAGGAAGACCGCGTCCCCGATCGAGTCCATGATTATTTCCCATTGCTGCCGTATCCTTTCCTTCTGCCTGAAGAGAAGCAGCGTCTGCCGGCTGTTCCTTATGAGCCCGGCCGCCCCGGGGTCGAGGCCGGCCAGCAGGGTTATGGCGCCGGCGGCGGCCCCGTTTTTTATCGTGGTCTCATCAATGGATTCCGGCGCATTGTCAAACGAGAGGGCAAAGGAGAGCGCGGCGCTTTCCTTTCTTTCCGGTCCGTTTTTTCCGTCCGGTTCATCGGGCCCGCTTTCCTGCCGGAGGGCCAAAAGCTCAAGGATTTCCCCGGAACTGCCGCCGATAAGCTTTTCAGGGGGCAGGCCGAGTATTTCGGAGGCGTCATGATTGGCGAAGATGCAGCGCCTTTCCTCGTCAAAACACACCAGTCCGGACCGGATCATTGAGAGCCCTCTCCGCAAAAAAGTAAAAATTTGGTTTCCGGGCAACAGGCCCGCCTTGATTACTTATCGAATTTTTCGGTGAAAAGATTTATTTTGAGGGGACCAGTCCCAAGGGACCAGTCCCAAGGGGGCCGGTCCCCCCGGTCCCCGGAGGTGCGGGCGCAAAGCGCGGCGCCTTGACACCGGAGGGCCCGGCCCTTAGTATAGGTTCGGAAGGGAGGGAACGAGAATGAGGGGAAAGAACGCCGTCTTGTACCCGGGCGTCTGCCTCTTTTTTTTGCTTTTGCTCCTCCGCCCGCCCGCCTTCGCCCTCGAGGCCGATATCGCGGGGCTATGTTTCTCGCCCGGCGGCGGCTGCACGAACCTGGTGGTAAAAGAGATAGACGGGGCGAGACGGGACATCAGGGTCATGGCCTATGACTTTACGTCCGTGCCCATAGCCGGGGCGCTTGCCAGGGCCAAAAGAAGGGGTGTGGACGTGGAGATTGTCTTTGACAGCCAGAATGCCGGCAACTCCTATTCGCGGGTAAATTTTCTCCGCGGCAATGGCATACCCATCTTTATCGACACCCATGTTGAGTTGATGCACGACAAGGTGATGATCATAGATTCCAAGACCGTCATCACCGGCAGTTTCAACTGGACCAGGGCGGCGGAGTTTTATAATGCCGAGAACCTTCTGGTGGTCAGGTCCCGGCAACTGGCGGGGCTGTATCTGCAAAACTGGAATTTTCAGGCGCGGCAGTCTGTCCGGCTCACGCAGCCGCTCTACTAGAACCTGTCTCAAAATCGGTATTTTGTCCCCGGAGCCGGTATCCAGTGACTTTTGCCGATCCGGGGTTTTCGTCTCCCGCCGCCGGGTGAAAAAAGGGCGAGGACCCCGAAAACCGGGGTCCTCGCTCCATATTAAAAGATGCAAAAACAAAAACCGGTCTATGACAGATTGTAGCCGGATTCCTCGTGCTGGGAGAGGTCAAGGCCCATCTCCTCGTCTTTTTCCGAGACCCTGAGCCCGATTATTGCGTCTATGACCTTCAGTATGACGTAGGTGGCAAAGCCGGACCAGATGATAGTCGCCCCGCAGGCCTCGAACTGTATGATGACCTGGTGGGGGTTTCCATAGAGAAGGCCCCTGCCGGCCGGGTTTACAAGGGGAGAGGCGAAGATGCCGGTTGCGATGGCGCCCCAGAAGCCGCCCAGGCCGTGGACTCCGACGACGTCAAGGGAGTCGTCATAGCCCAGTTTGGGCCTGAGGTTGACGGCTATATAGCATATGAATCCCGCGATGCCGCCCACGGCGATGGCGGCCATGGGCGTGACGAACCCGGCCGTCGGAGTCACGGCGACCAGGCCGGCAACCGCGCCCGACGCGGCCCCGAGCACCGTGGCCCTGCCCTTGTGGGCCCATTCGGTAAACGCCCAGGCCAGGGCCGCGGCGGCCGTTGCGGTGTTTGTCGTTACGAAGGCCAGGGCGGCCAGCCCGCCGGAGGTGATGGCGCTGCCCGCGTTGAATCCGAACCAGCCGAACCACAGGAGCGATGCGCCCAGCACCGTGTAGCCGATGTTATGGGGCATCATCGGGGTCTCCAGATATCCCTTGCGCTTTCCCATGACAAGCGCGGCCACCAGGGCCGCAACGCCGGCGTTCAGATGCACGACCGTGCCGCCCGCGAAATCGAGCGCGCCAAGCGTTGAAAGCCAGCCGTGGGGGTTCCATACCCAGTGCGCGACCGGCGCATAGACAAAAGTGGACCAGAGGACAATAAAAATGGTGAAGGCGGAGAATTTCATCCTCTCCGCGAAGGCGCCTGTGATGAGAGCAGGCGTTATGACTGCAAACATGCACTGGAAGGCCATGAAGGCCAGGTGAGGCACCTTGGGCGAGCCCAGAGGGGAACTGCCCAGTCCCACTCCGTTTAAGCCGAACCAGCTAAGATCGCCTATCAAGCCGTGAATGCTCGGGCCAAACGATATCGAGTAGCCCCACAGCACCCAGATCACGCTCACCAGGCAGAGCGTCCAGAAGCTGTGCATTATGGTGCCCAGGACGTTTTTTTGCCGTACCATTCCGCCGTAGAAGAAGCCCAGCGCCGGCGTCATCAGGAGCACCAGCGCGGCGGAAAGAAGCAGCCATGCGGTATCTCCGCTATCTATCCCGCTTGCCGCGGGCCCGGCCGCAAAGGCGGCCGAAGACGCAAACAATATCGTGCCTATCGAAACAGACAGCATGGAAACGGCCTTGATCCTTTTCACCTCTATATCGCCTCCTCGCCTCTCTCGCCCGTTCTGATCCTGATGACGTCCAAAAGATCGAAGACGAATATCTTGCCGTCCCCTATCTCCCCGGTGAAGGCCGCCGACTTGATGGCGTCGATGACCTCTTCGAGCTTTTCATCCGGGGTCGCAATCTCCAGCTTTACCTTGGGCAGAAACCGGACCTCGTATTCCACCCCCCTGTAAACCTCCATGTGCCCCTTCTGCCGCCCGAAACCCTTCGCCTCGGTAAGGGTGACACCATGGACGTCGATTTTCATCAGGGCCTTTTGCACCGAATCAAGCCGCATGTGCTTGATGACAGCGTGCACCATCTTCATGCGCCCATTCCTCCTTGTTTTAAGATTTTTAAAAAACTGCCTTTTTACTGCACTCAAATCCCGTGCCAATAAAATTTACCAATTATTCGAAAGGTTGTGTTTTGAGGTTAA
Source organism: Nitrospirota bacterium (assembly GCA_021790695.1). GTDB lineage: Bacteria > Nitrospirota > Thermodesulfovibrionia > Thermodesulfovibrionales > JdFR-88 > JAJYGJ01. Next base: position 8,661 of record JAJYGJ010000048.1, read on the forward strand.
CGACAAAAATGTTTAACTTTTACAAATTTGTACTACAAATTTGTAAAATCCGGATTCTGGCTCAGTTTGGATAAGTCAGACGGGGCAGAAGGCGGAGGCGGCCCGGGCTGGGGAAGGATCGGGCCCAAAAAATTGGTACTGGTACAGTTCGGTTAATCCACGGGCAGATATTATCCCGGGCTTTTGTATCCGCCCGCCCCTTTCATGCCGGTCGCCCCTGCCCCAAAAAGCCTGCGGGCTTTTTGGGGACCCCTTTGGCGGTTCCGGCCGTATCCCTGGAGGATCAGTTGAATCGTCTTCAGGGCGAAGCGCAAAAGGGCTGGCAGGATGCGACGCTGCGCATCCGTCCTTGCTCCCTTCTTCAAGGGACAGGCAGATACACGCCCACCATGGAGGCAGCCATACCTGCCTGTTCTATGAACAAGGGGAAAGGCCGACGGACGAGAGACGGCGCGTCTGGAAAACCGGGGTGATCGCTCTTCCAAACGTTTAAACGGATCTTTTGGGTTACGCCCGGAACGGCCACCCCCGAATGAATAGGGCAGGCAGGTAAATGGGCTACAGGGATAAGAGCCGCCGCCGTCCGGCAAAGCAAAACGACCCACTACCAAGGAGATGCCCCGAAGTCGGAGTGGCAGGTAAAAAGGCCAAAAAAAGGGCCCCGAAACGGGGCCCTTTTCCTGTTGCCGGTTTCCTTCCGCTCTTAAACGTGGAACGTGCCGTTGTAGAAGAGCATGAGGACGACGACAAGGGCGTAAATGGCAAGCGACTCGATCATGGCCAGGCCGACGATGAGCACTGTCATGATCTTGCCCTGTATGCCGGGGTTTCTGGCAACGCCTTCGCACGCGCCCCTCACGGCATGGCCCTGGCCGATGCCTGTGCCCAGGGCGGCGATTCCCATTCCAAGTGCGCACCCAAGGGCGGCCAAGCTATAGTAGGCCGTCGTCATTGATGCAGGAGCCGTGTGGGCTGCGGCGGCCCCTGCCGCAGCGGCGCCAGCCGCAAAAGCAAGGGGTGCGACAAGGAGAACCGATGCGCCTGCAAGAAAAAGCACTGATAAAAGTTTCTTCATGATGTTCCTCCTTTCTGAGATGATATCTTTAATGGGCGTGTTGAGTGGCGCCCGCTATATAAAGCGTCGATAACAGCGTGATGACATACGCCTGCACGGGAACGATGAGCAGACCCAGGACCAGCACGGATATAGGCAGAAAGAGCGGCACCATCACGGCAAGCACGAACAGGAGCAGGTCATGTGCGAACATGTTGCCGAAAAGTCGGACGGAAAGGGTAAGCGGCCTGGCCAGGTGGCTCATCATCTCGATTACGAACATGGCCATCATGAACGGAATGGCATAGACGCTCCTTATCGGCCCGAGGAAGTGTTTCACATACATGGCGCCGTGCATCTTGAGGCCCCAAAGCTGATAGACGATGAAGACGGGCACACCCATCGAGGCAGTGACGTACAGGCTGGACGTCGGGCAGCCGCCGAACCCGGGTATCTCGGAAAAGGTATTGCACACGAGAACGAATATAAAGATCGTGCCCAGGAAAGGGAAGAAAAACTCCCCCCATTCCGGCCCTATGTTGTCCACGCTCAGGTTGAGGATCACTTCGTTTATCAGCTCTACAAAATTCTGAAGTCCCCCCGGCACGACCGAAATCGACGCCCGTATGATCAAGGCCGTCAATATGAGGATGATATCGGCGAGAAAGGCGCCCGAGACAAAACGAGGCACGACATGCGGATTTATGAACAAATCCCACCAAGCAGGTGCTTCCATCTGGTTTTCCTGAGCCTCCTTATTTGGAAAAAATTCATCTTATGTTACGCATGGTGCTAAATCTTGTCAAGAATAGGCTTATAAATAATACAAATGAAGCCGGATTAGTCTTTTTTTGCGGCTATGAAGACCCGCTCCAGGCCGGCCAGATCCCGCACGAGGGCCTGCATTTCCAGCCCAGCCCCGCGGGCCAGGCCGGCCAGGAGGTCCGGGTCGGTCCCCGCGGCGATCTCCATGAGCAGGAGGCCGCCCTGCACAAGGTGAGCGGGTGCGCCGCTTATTATCCGCCTCGCAAGGTCCAGGCCGTCCGGGCCGCCGGAGAGTGCAATACCGGGTTCCCAGCAGACGACTTCCGGTTCGAGAGACTGGAGCATCGAATCCTTGATATATGGGGGGTTGGCGGTGATAATGTCAAAAACGGCGTCCTGCACGGGCCCGAAGAGATCGCCTTTCAGGAAGCGGACGTTTTGGGCGGCGTTTTCCCGGCCGTTTTTCTCCGCCCAGCGGAGCGCGTCGGAGGAGACGTCGGTGGCCAGTATCTCCGCGCCCGGAAGGTTCCGGGCCAGGGCCAGGGCTATCGCTCCGCTTCCGGTGCAGAGGTCGAGGATTTTTATTCTGTCTCTCCCGGCCGTCCGCCCGAGGGCCTCCTCCACGAGTATCTCGGTTTCGGGGCGCGGGATAAGGGCCCCCTTCCCAACCCCGATCTTCAGCCCGTAGAACCAGACAAAGCCCAGGATATACTGGAGCGGCTCCCGTTTCTTTCTCCTTGCAAGTATCCGTTTGAGCTCCCGAAGCTGGCTTTGCGAAAGCGGAGGATCGTCTCTGTAAATGCGGAGCATGTCCACTCCGAGGCCTTCTCTCATTATGGCGCGGGCCTCATCGGCGGCCCCGGCCACGCCGAGCCCCTTCAGGGTGTCGATTGCCAGTTTGAGGGCCCCGCGGGCCCGGAGCGTCCCCCCGCCGGGGTTGCCGGGCTCTTTTTTTTGCCCGGCATCGTCAGAGGGCCCCTTCAAGGTCGATTTCCTTCAGCTTTTCGCTCTGGAAATAGGCGGTGAGGCTGTCGATCATCTCGTCCAGTTCACCCTCCAGAAAACGGTCCAGCTTGTAGAGGGTCAGCCCTATCCGGTGGTCGCTCACCCGGTTCTGGGGATAGTTGTAGGTCCTTATGCGCTGGCTCCGGTCTCCGGTGCCGACCTGCGATTTCCTCTGCCTGGAGCGTTCCTGCTCGAGTTTTTCCTGCTCCAGTTCATATAGCCTGGCCCGGAGCACTTTCATCGCTTTTTCCCTGTTCTTGATCTGGGAGCGCTCGTCCTGACATTGGACGACGAGCCCGCTCGGGTTATGGACGATCCTGACGGCCGAATAGGTGGTGTTGACGCCCTGCCCGCCGTGGCCGGAGGCGCAAAACGTATCCACCCTCAGGTCCTTCTCGTCAATCCTGACGTCCACCTCCTCAGCCTCGGGCAGCACGGCCACGGTGGCGGCCGAGGTATGTATCCTTCCCGAGGCCTCGGTCGAGGGGACGCGCTGCACCCGGTGGACGCCGCTTTCGTATTTCAGCCTGCTGAAGGCGCCCTTGCCCTGTATGGAGGCCACTATCTCCTTTATGCCCCCGAGACCCGTCACGCTGGAGTCTATGACCTCCGCCTTCCAGCGTTTCGCCTCCGCGTATTTCGAATACATCCTGAAAAGCTCGGCCGCAAACAGGGCCGCTTCCTCTCCCCCGGTGCCGGCCCTGATCTCCAGGATCACGCTCCTGTCGTCCCTAGCGTCCCTGGGGACGAGCATGAGGGTCAGCTTTTTTTCAACCTCGGGGCGCCGCCTCTTCAGATCCTCAAGCTCCTCGCTCGCAAGCCCCTTAAGCTCCTCGTCGCCCGAGGACAAAAGCCCTTCGGCCTCTTCGATGCCGGCAAGGAGTTTTTTGTATGTCCTTATCTCCTCGACCAGGGGATATATCTCCGCCTGCTGCCGGGAAAGTCTTTGATAGAGGTCCCGGTTCTGGATCACTCCGGCCTTTGAAAGCTCCAGGGTAAGCTCCTCGTAGCTTTTTTCGACGTTGTCCAGGCTCTCGATCAGTTTCATTTCATTGGTTCCCCTGCCGGCATCACGTCCCCCCGCGCGCCGGGCGTCATGTCCGTGAACGTCATCACCCCCTCGAACGCCCTCAGCGACACCTCAATCTGTTTTTCGTCCGGCTCGCCGGTCGTGAGCCCCTGGAGCGCAAGACCGGGCAGCACCATGAGGCGCATGAACGGGTTTTTCTCCCACCGTGCGCCGGCCTTGAGCACTTCATAGGAGAGCCCCGCCAGCACGGGCGCCAGCACGAGCCTGGAGAGCAGTTTCAGATAAAAAGGCCAGCCGTGCGGTATCACGGAAAATACCAGCACGGAGAGCACGAGCACTATCAGCAGAAAGCTTGTCCCGCACCTGGGATGCCGCCTGCTCTCCTGCTTTATCCTCTCTATCTCCATGCCGCCTTCCCTCTCGTAAGCGTGTATCACCTTGTGCTCGGCCCCGTGATACTCGAAAATCCTTCCGATCTCCTTCCACATCCCTATGGCCCATATGTAAAGAAGAAAGAGCGCCGCCCGGACAAGGCCGTCCGCCAGGTTGAAAAGAAGGCCGCTTGAGGCGACCGACGGGAAGACAGCGGCCAGGAGCTTTGCCGCATAAAGAGGAAGCGCCAGGAAAAGACCGGCCGCCGCGGCAAGCGAGACCGCAAGAGTTATGCCCATTTGAAGGGCGGATATCGGCTTTTCCCCTTTTTGGTTTTCCGCGTCGAGACCCACGGCCACCTGGGCTGAAAACTCCAGCGCCCTCATGCCGAGAAGGAGGGTATAAAAGAGGATAAAAGCCCCCCTTACAAAAGGTATTTTCTCCCCCGCGCGGGCCTTTAACGGCTCGCATTTGAGCCTGATCTCTCCTCCGGGCTCTCTTACGGCCACGGCCCAGCCTCTCCGGGACTTGAACATCACGCCCTCGATTACGGCCTGTCCCCCTATCGCACCCTCTTCTTTTTCAGCCATGGGTAAAGCGCAAAAAAGGGGCCCCGGATGCGCTCTGGATGGCGCGTCTCCGGCCGCCCCTTCAAAGTGGTTGCTATCTAGCCTTCCTTTTTCTTTTTCTCGTATTTTCTCTTGAATTTTTCCAGATCGGCCTCAGAGTCCACAATCTTCTGCTTGCCGGTGAAAAAAGGGTGGCACCTGGAACATATATCCACGCGGATCTCGGAAACCGTGGAGCGGGTCGCAAAAGTCTCCCCGCAGGCGCAGATGACCTTCGCCTCTTTATATTTGGGATGTATGCCTTCCTTCATGGATGCAAAATCCTCCTTTTGATTCATAGTTTAAGCCAAAAAGAGGGGTTATTTCAACCCGCCCGCCCCCCGCGGGCCTTCCTATCCGAACAATAGCTCAAAATCCCTCGAAGCGATTATCATGACGCCCCGGGAGTTTTTATCCCCGGCAACCCAGCATCTACCGTAACGAGATAGCCGGCCTCAGCCGCTTCGATGGTAAATTATGGGAGGGAATTTTTACAGGGCGAAGCCCATGTCTTGAAGGCCAGGCGGTTTTCAAGCCCGAGCAGGAAATCCGGGCGGGGATCCGCCCTACAGATTCTCCTTCATCTCCCAGACGCCGCAGGGGCAGATGCCCGCGCAGAACCCGCACCCGATGCATTTTTCTTCGTCCACAACATACTCGAACCCGCCATCCGGTTTTCCAATCCTGGAGATCGCACCCCAGTAGCAGGCGTTTTCGCACATGCCGCAGTCCCGGCAGCTCCCGCAGGAGAGGCACCGGCCGGCGTCGGCCAGGACGTCCTGCTCCGAATAACTGCCGTCCTTCGCGCCGCAAGACCCGGCACCCTCACGGTTTGTCCGGCTCTCCCCGATTGCAAGGCCTGCCCCGTTTACCCGACTGGCCTCGTAATAGACGGTTTTAATCCGCTCTAATGGTATGGGGTCCTTGATTTCGGGCATGCGGTCGTATTGCATGAGGGCGGCGTGAATGATCCCGGCCGCGGTCCTGCCCTGTCCGATGGCGTTTGTCACGAGCCCCGGCCTTGTCGCATCCCCTATGGCGTATACCTTGCTGTCGGTCGTCTGCCCAAGCTCGTCAACCCGCACCCAGCCGTTTTTGTCCCTGTCTATGGATTCGGGCAGGAAATCCACTATCGGGGTCTCGCCGACCGCCGTTATGAGCAGGTCGGCCTTCATCGAGGAGCCGTCCTTGAAATGGAGCGTCTTTGATTCCCCGTCGTATCTCTCCGTGAATTTGGGCCAGAGGAGTTTCGTGCCAAGCCGCGCGGCGGCATCCATCTCCTTGCCGAAGGCCGCGGGTTTCTGGATGTCCACGGCCGTAACGGAGGCCGCGCCGCAGCCGAAGGCCTGGGCGGCCACGTCCATGCCGACATTGCCCGCGCCTATTATCGCCACGTCCGCGCCTTTCAGCTTCGGCCCTTTGCCGGCGTTGACCCCGCGGAGGAAGTCGTAGGCCGAAACCGTGTTTTCGGAGCCCGGAAACCTGATCTCTCTCGGACGGTGCGCCCCGCAGGCGACGATCACCACCTCATGGTCCCCGGCGATTTCGGTGAATTTTTTCCTGTCCACCTTCGCCTTCAGATGCACGTTTACGCCGATCTCTCCGAACCTGGCCAGTTCCTTCCTCAATATCTCCTGCGGGAGCCGCTCCCTTGGGATACACAGCTCCAGTTTTCCGCCCAGTCTGTCTTCCGCCTCGTAGAGGTCTACCTGATGGCCTTTCAGGGCAAGCTGCCATGCGGCCGACAGCCCGCCCGGCCCGCCGCCTATGACGGCCACCGTATGACCTGTCTTTTGGGCCGGTTCGGGCGCCTTTATCTCAAGCGAAAGGCTTCCCAGTCTGTCTATGTTCAGGGGAGAGTCAACCAGCATCCCCCTGGTGCAGCTCTGCATGCAGAGATTGGGGCATATCCGGCCGCAGACGGTGGCCGGCAGCGGACTGTACTCAAGGACGAATTCGAGCGCCTCACGGAGCCTGCCGGCCCTGATGAGGGCGGTCCTCTTTTGGGTCGGTATGTGGGTCGGGCAGTTATAGGCGCAGGGCGGGGAGTATTTCTCGTTTTCCCAGACCGGCTTGTTCCTCCTGTCTTCGCCCACGGTGATATAGGGAAGGATGCTTCTGTCCCCGGAGATATAAGGCGCGAATATGCCCCCGGCGCCCACCTCTTTTTCCCTGAGGTCGCTGGCGAATCCGGGGACGGAGACCTTTCTTTTCAGGCGCGCGGCCTTTTCGGCCGGGGTGTTGGCGACCAGTTTTCGCCACTGGTCTTTATCTTTCGACAGCGGACCGTAATGGTCCCCGCGCTCGATTGCCTTCAGGAAGGGTTTCAGATTTTCCTTCAGCCAGAGCCAGTCTTCATCCGTTAATTCGGCCTGCCGCACGTCCGCGGCGCTGAAACCCATTATCGGCCCCCGGAAGTAGATCACTCCGCCCACCATCCCCACGCACGGCCTGTAGCCCAGTATATTGTCGGGGTTTCTGGGAGTTACCCCGCAGACGACCGATATCCCCCCCGCCTTGAACTCCGCGAAGGAGTCTCCCACGTCCCTGAAATACCAGGACTGGGGCGGGTCGAACCGCGGGTTGTGCTTCGTGAGCGTATCGGAACGCGCCCCTGCGCTGCCCTGCACATAGAGTACGCCCTGCGCCGCCGCGTTGTGGGCGCCGTTTGTCACATCGCCCAGAACGGTTATCCTGGCGCCGCAGTTGATCCAGCCCGCGTCGTCCGAAGCGCTGCCCCGGACCACTATCTCGGTGCCTTCCATGCCCATGCTGCCCAGCCTCTGGCCCACCGGGCCGGAGACCGTGATGCGCACGGGTGTTTCCCTGGGCCAGATGCGCCCGCCTATGCCGTGCTGGCCGTCGGCCGTCACATGGAGCCGCCTTGCGCCGTCTCTGACTGCCTTCTGGACGCGCTCCTCCAGGAGCTTGGAGCTTAATCTCCGGCCTTCAACGTTGCCTTCTATCTCGACTGTCTTTTCCGCCGGTTTTTTTTCAGCAGACATAGCTTATCCCCAGCGCATCGGCTATCGCCTTGTCGCCCGCGGCGAGGCCGTCGGACATCCCGATGGGCAGTTCCGTGCTCCTTCCCATCGGGGCGAATATCTTTTTAAGCTCCGTATCGGCCGCCTTGAAGACGTCCACCAGCCGCTCGGCCACTTTTGATGAATCGAGTCTCCGGTAGAGTTTCGGGTCCTGCGTGGTGATGCCTCTCGGGCACCTGCCCGTGTTGCAGAGGTTGCAGCGGTTCATCTCATCCCCGAGGCAGCCCGCCGTGGCCTGCATCAGGTACTTGCCGACGGAGACGACCGAGGCCCCGAGCATGATGAGGGCGGCGGCGTTTGCCGCCAGGTTGCCCTTTTTGCCCACCCCGCCCGCGGCTATCAGGGGCAGCTCGTTTTGCTTGCCCTGGCTCACGAGGTCCAGGTAGCACTCCCTTATGTTCATGGCTATGGGATGGCCCATCTTGTCCATGCTGACGTTATAGGCCGCGCCGGTGCCGCCGTCCTCGCCGTCGATGGAGAGGCCAGCGGCGTAAGGGTTTCTGGCCAGGTTGTTGAGCACCGCCTTGGCGGTCTTCGTCCCGGATATCTTCGGATAGACCGGCACCCGGAAACCCCAGGCCATGGACATGGAGATTATCATCTTGGCCACGGCCTCTTCGATCGAATACTTGGTCTGATGCGTCGGGGGCGAGGACAGGTCCACGAACATCGGCACACCCCTGATGCTGGCGATGAGTTTCAGCACCTTGTAGGACATGAGAAGCCCGCCGTCGCCCGGTTTCGCCCCCTGGCCGTACTTTATCTCTATCGCGGCCGGGTCTTCCATCATCTGCGGGAGGGCGCGTATTATCTCGTCCCATCCGAAATAACCCGAGGCTATCTGGAGGATGAAATATTTCAGGAACCTGGATTTGAGCAGCCGGGGCGGCATGCCGCCCTCTCCCGTGGCCATGACGACCGGCAGGCCCATCTCCTCATTCAGATAGGCCACGCCCATGGCAAGCCCCTCCCACATGGCGGGCGAGAGGGCGCCCACCGACATGCTGCCTATCATTATCGGGTATATCTGCCGCACGGGGGGCACAAAGATATCCGCGTTTTTGTCGACCGCGAGCATGCCGCCCTCGGCCACAAGCGGGAGGTCCTTCGGGGGCAGAATCCTCCCCAGGTAGGTCCTCAGGTGGAATTCATGCCTGCCGGCGTCCAGGGCGGGGTCCGTCAGCATCGATATGCGGGTGAACTTCAGCATATCGAGCGTGGAGAGACCTGGATCGTTTCTCCTGCCGCCCCTCTTGTAAGCGTCGCCGCCCGCGTTTTTGAAGTGCAGGAACTTATGTGCCGGGTTCCACTCCGGCTCTATCGCCTCGTTCGGGCAGACGAGCTGGCACATGGCGCAGCCCGTGCAGTAGCGGTTTATGTCGTTTACCTGTCTTACGACGGAGGTGACCCTTCTTGTCACCTTCGGCGTGGGCGTCGTCCCTTCGGAGCTTACCACGCGCTCCACGCGCACGCCCGGAACGACGGCCTTTACCGGACAGACCGCGGTGCACCTGCCGCAGCGGGTGCACCTGTCGTCCCGCCAGCGGATTATATATGGAAATTCTTTCAGCGTCAGCTGATGGTTTTTGTCTGGCCTTTTAACTGGTTCCAAACCTTTACCTCCATTGCGCCGGCGGGCACGGTCACCAGGTCATATTTCATGGGGAATATGTCCAGCGACTTGTCCCTGTCGGGCACGGCCCTGTCGAGCCCGCATTCCTCGGACATGATGGCGTACTTGCCCGGGACCCCTCCCACCGCGCCGGGGCGGAGTTTTTTCGAGTCCTGAACGGCAAAACAGGTGCCGTCGGGCAGAAAACCGATAATGCAGTTCGGCCCGTCTATCACGAGCATCCGGAGGGATTGCCGGATGAGGCGAAGCGCCTCCGCGTCCGGCCTTGCCCCGGTCTCTTCGTTTTTGAGCGGTGTGATCACATCCTTGTAATAGGTGACCGGAAACCCCAGTTCCCGCACCGTGTAGTGGAGTATATGGGTGAATACCTCGCTGTCGCTCTGATATCCGATGTACCCCGGCACGCCCCGGCTCATCAGGTACTGCCTGATGGGCACGAAGGCGGTGTTCTCCCCGTTGGTCATGCTGCCGAAACCCTGGATGAAGAACGGGTGGCAGGCGTAGAGGTTTATGGCGTAATTGGTGTTCTGCCTGCCCTGGGCCAGGATTATCCTTGCCTTGAGGCCGTCTTTTCCATTTTCAAGCCCGAAGAACTCTCCCAGGGCAAGCGGATCGCCCACTTCCTTGAGCGTCAGGACGTCCGGGTAAAAGGAGAACACGACTATGGATTCGTCCGCCTCCCCCATCGCCCTCAGGGCGAGCCTGGTCCGGAGCAGAAGGGCCTCCTTATTTTCCCATGGGCTTTCCTTGTGCGCGGTGGGGTAGTCGTAGAATTTCGCGAAATAACAGTCCCGTTTCGTTATGCCGGTCACGGGCCTTGTCTCGGGGTTCCACATGTGGATTTCCCTGAAACCCTGCCGCGCCATGAATTCATCGAGCGCCTTGAGGCCGGCGTTGGAGCAGATGCCGGACAACACGGGATAATCCTTGAGGGTTTCCGCGAACCCGCCCAGGTCCTTGAGCATGAGGCCCATGCCGGAGCCGTCATGACCCTCCTTCATCGTCTCGAGGGCGTGGATGTTCTCCATGGGTGAAAAATATTGCGATGCCGTTATGGCTGCCAGGCGGCACATGTATTAAGAGAGACCTCTTTTTTATTTTTTTACGGCAACGAGTGCCGATTTTTAATATAGAATTTGCACCCTTTTTTTGTCAAACGCCTGATAGTGCACAGTTTGATTAAGTCGGACCGTGGCAGAAGGCGGAGGCGGGCACGCTCGTCTCGTTCTTGGGGTACGGCAGGCGGTTCGGCTTCTCGCGCCAATGTGGGCCGCACACATCATCCCGGCTTTTACGCGCGGGTCTTGGCCCGCGTGGCCGGGATTGCGCGTCGGCCCCCAGGGCGCGCTTCGCTCACCGCCCACCGTACCCATTACGCCCGTGCCACCATCCGTGGCTCCGTGTGTTTGCTTATACCGGTCTGTTTGGGAAGCCGGGCGATGGTGCTTGAGCGTCATAGATTTTTTTCGTAGCCGATGCCGGCGAAGCGAAGCGGCCGCATCTCCGACTGTCTGAGCCCGTCAGGGCGAGTTTCGGGATCCAAGCAAGACCGCGCAGCGGCAGAAAAAATGGATAGCGAGCGCAAAGCGAGCGAAAATCAATAAATTTAAATTCCCTGCATTGAGTTCCGCAGGAACTCAAAAGCTTAAAAGCGAAAGCGCTATTGACCGGCTTCAAACTGAGACACTGCCAAAATCCCCATTTTCTTGACTACGAGTTTTAAACTCATTTATCATAACAGACCATGGTAATCGCAATCGGCTCCGATCATGCGGGGGTCGAGTTAAAGCGCGAACTTTCCGGTTTTCTGGAAAAAAAAGGTGTAAAGCTGATTGACGCGGGGCCTGAAAATTCGGGTCCGGTCGATTATCCGGATTTCGGGGCGAAGGTATCCAGGATGGTT
>JAJYGJ010000197.1 GCA_021790695.1 Nitrospirota bacterium
CTTTGGATCCCGCACTTCGACAAGAAATCCCGCGAGCAGTTCGACTTTCTCACCCATAAACGCATACTGGACATCTACGAGCCGACCCAGCAGACGATGGACGCCCTCATGAAGCTGGAGATCGCGGCCGGCGTGGATGTGGAGATAAAGCAATGACAGGCATGATGGGTAGAAAGCTCGGCATGACGCAGATATTCGAGGGCGGCCGGCTTGTGCCCGTTACGGTGATAGAGGCGGAGCCGGGGTACGTGCTGGAGATAAAGACCCGGCAGAAGCACGGCTACGAGTCGGTCAAGGTCGGCTTTTTCGAGCAGAGGAAGGCAAAGCTGGTCACGAAGCCGATGAAAGGGGTTTTCGCCAAGGCGGGGTCAACGGCCCTTTATAAATACGTGAAGGAGTTCCCGATGGACGGGTTCCAGGTGGGCCAGGGCGTCACCGTGGAGAAATTCGCCAAGGGTGACAAGGTCAAGGTGAGCGGCGTTTCGAAGGGCAAGGGTTTCCAGGGCGTCATGAAGAGGCATCGTTACAAGGGCGGCCCGGGTTCTCACGGCTCCATGTTCAACCGCGCTCCCGGCTCGATAGGGGCAAGCTCGTTCCCGTCCAGGGTCTGGAAGGGCAAGGCGCTGCCGGGCCACATGGGCTCTGAAAGGACCACTGTCAGCAACCTCGTCGTTGAGGACGTAAGGGCCGGCCAGAACCTGATCCTGGTTCGCGGGGCCGTACCCGGCGCCAAGGGCGCGATCCTTGAGATAAGGAAAGAAGGCTAGGGGGCAAGAGGAAAAATGCCGGCCATAGACATAAAGGACACGAAAAACAACGTCGTCGGAAGCGTGGAGCTTTCAGACAGGTTCGCCACCCTCGGCAAGGGGGCCCTCATGCATGAGGCCGTGGTGAATTATCTGGCCAACCAGAGGCAGGGCACCCACGCCACGAAGACCAAGGGGCTTGTATCCGGGGGCGGCAGGAAACCCTGGAAGCAGAAGCATACGGGCAGGGCGCGCTCCGGCAGCAGCCGTTCGCCGCTCTGGAGGGGCGGCGGCACGGTGTTCGGCCCGCAGCCCAGGGACTATTCCTATGATCTGCCGAAGACGGCCAGGAGAAAAGCCCTGTTTGCCGCCATATCGGCCAAGATAAAAGACGGCGAGCTTTGCGTGGTCGACGCCCTCGCGCTGGAAAAGCCGAGGACGAAAGAGATGATCGGCATATTGAAGGGTCTGGGCCTCGCCGGAGGCAGCACGCTCATCATCCTGTCCGCGGCCGACCGGGCGGTCCTTCTTTCGTCGAGGAATATCCCCCGGGTGGACGTCGTCCAGGCCGCGGACCTGAATGTCTACGATGTCGCCTCTCACAACAGGTTGCTTGCGACGAAGGCGGCGATGGAGATGCTGGAGGCCCGGCCGCTATGATGATATATTCCGTCATCAAAAGGCCCCTCTTTACGGAGAAGGGCACGTCGCTCAAGGAGTCCGGAAACAAGCTCCTGATCGAGGTTGACATGAAGGCCAACAAGATCGAGATAAAAAAGGCGATGGAAGAGCTTTTCAAGGTGAAGGTTGAAAAGGTCGCCACCATAAGGCAGCTCGGAAAAAAGAAGAGATGGGGCAAGTCGACAGGGATGTCGTCTCCGCGCAAAAAGGCGGTTGTGACGCTCAAGAAGGGCGAAAAGCTCGATTTCATCGAGGGCGTTTGATCTCCAGTGAGGGAAGATAAAAAATGGCGATAAAGAAGTTCAGGCCGACGTCTCCGGGCAGAAGGTTCCAGTCGGGGTCCGACTTTGAGGAGATAACCGGCAAGGGGCCCCTGAAGGCCCTTTCAAGGCCGCTCAAGAAGACGGGCGGCAGGATGAGGACCGGCAGGATCAGCGTCTGGTGGCGCGGAGGCGGGCCCAGGCGCGCGTACCGCGTCATCGATTTCGCGAGGGACAAGGCCGGGGTGCCGGCCGTTGTGGCCGGCATAGAGTACGATCCCAACCGGACTTCAAGGATCGCCCTTTTGAAATACGCGGACGGCGAAAAAAGATATATACTCGCCCCGGAGGGGCTTAAGCAGGGCGATGTGGTGTCTTCGGGGGAAGGGGCCGAGATCAAGACCGGAAACGCGCTGCCGCTCTCCGCGGTGCCATTGGGCACGGTCGTCCATAACGTGGAGTTGAGGCCGGGAGGCGGCGCGAAGCTGGCCAGGAGCGCCGGCGCCGGAGTGCAGGTCGTGGCGAAGGAAGGCAAATACGTTCAGCTCAAGCTCTCCTCCGGCGAGGTCAGGATGGTGCTGGCGAGCTGCAAGGCGACCATCGGGCAGGTAGGCAACCTCGGGCACGAGAACATATCCTATGGCAAGGCCGGCAGGAACCGCAACAGAGGCAGGAGGCCGCACGTGCGGGGAGTGGCCATGAACCCCGTCGATCACCCGCTTGGCGGGGGCGAGGGCAAAAGCTCCGGCGGCAGGCCCCCGTGCTCTCCATGGGGCAAGCCCGAAGGCGTCAAGACAAGGAAAAACAAGATGTCGGACAAGTACATAGTGAGGAGGAGGAAATAAGTGCCCAGGTCTCTCAAGAAAGGCCCCTTTGTGGATGAGAAACTCCTCAAGAAAGTGACGAAGATGATCGAAACCGGGGACAAGAAGCCTTTAAAGACGTGGTCGAGGCGTTCCACCATAATCCCCGAGTTCATAGGGTTCACCTTTGCGGTCCATAACGGCAGGAAGTTCGTGCCCGTGTACGTCACGGACAACATGGTCGGGCATAAACTGGGAGAGTTTTCCCCCACAAGGACCTTCAAGGGTCATGCCCGCTCTGAAAAGGGGCAGGTCAAATAAAAATGCAGGCAAAGGCGATTTTGAAATATGCGAGGCTTACGCCAAGCAAGGCAAAGAGGGTCGCTGACCTGGTGCGCGGCAAAAAGGCGGACGAGGCGCTGCTGGCCCTGAAGTTCATGCCTTACAGGGGCGCGCATTATGTCGAGAAGGCCCTCCGGTCGGCCATGGCCAACGCGGAGCAAAAGAATGCCGATACCGAAAAGATGAAGATAAAAAGTGCGGTCGTGGGCGCCGGACCCAGCATGAAGAGGATGGAGCCGCGGTCCATGGGCAGGGCCAACATTAGAAAAAAGAGGTCGTCTCACATAACGATCCTCTTGTCGGACGAATAAAGGAGGGGATTTTGGGCCACAAGACGCATCCGACGGGCATAAGGCTTAAGATAGTAAGGAACTGGGAGTCCAGATGGTTCCAGAAAAAGGGTTTTGCCGAGCAGCTCGTCGAGGACTACCACATAAGGCGGATGATAAAAAAGAGGCTCTACCACGCGGGCGTGGCCAGCATAGGGATAGAGCGCACCCCGCAGAAGCTGCGCGTCATAATACATACCGCGCGCCCCGGCATCGTAATCGGAAAGAAGGGGGCGGAGGCCGAGAGGTTGAGGAAGGATTTGCAGGAGGCCACCGGCAAGGGTGTCTCCGTGGACATAAAAGAGATAAGGAAGCCGGAGATAGACGCCCAGCTTGTGGCGGAAAACATTGCCCTTCAGATAGAAAAGCGCGTGGCCTTCAGGCGCGCGATGAAGAAGGCCGTGGCGTCGGCCCAGCGTTTCGGGGCCCAGGGGATCAAGGTCAACTGTTCCGGCAGGCTGGCCGGCGCGGAGATAGCCCGCACGGAGTGGTACAGGGAGGGCAGGGTGCCTCTTCACACGTTCAGGGCGGACGTTGCCTTCGGGCTTGCCGAGGCGCACACGACATACGGCATCATAGGCGTGAAGGTCTGGATATACCACGGGGATATACTTCCCGAAAGCTCGGTAGCGTAAAGGAATTTTAAGGACAGGTAAGACATGCTGGCACCCAAGAAGGTAAAATTCAGGAAGATGCAGAAGGGCCGGATGGACGGCAAGGCCTACAGGGGTTCGGATGTGAAATTCGGGGATTTCGGCCTGAAGGCCATAGAGCCGGCCTGGATCACTTCCAGGCAGATAGAGGCGGCCAGGGTAGCCATAACAAGGCACGCCAAGAGGGGCTGCAAGGTCTGGATCAGGATATTCCCCGACAAGCCGATAACCAAGAAGCCCGCCGAGACGCGCATGGGCAAAGGCAAGGGGGCGCCCGAGTACTGGGTGGCGGTCGTAAAACCCGGCAGGGTGCTTTATGAGGTCTCGGGGATCACGGAGCAGACGGCCAGGGAGGCCATGAGGCTGGCGGCCTTCAAGCTGCCGGTGGCGACAAGATTCGTAAAGCGCCGGGAGGAGACCCAGTGAGACCCGCAGAAGTGAGGAACATGACCGCGGAGGAGTTGAGGGCGAAGGAGTCCGACTTCAGAAGGGAACTTTTCAATCTCAGGTTCCAGCAGGCCACGGGAGAGAT
>JAJYGJ010000141.1 GCA_021790695.1 Nitrospirota bacterium
CTTCGTTTTGCCGCCTTCGCCTGCGTAAGCGGATTCAAGACCGCGCCTCTCAGAAACCTGCCGCCCATGGGGGTAAGGGTCTCGTCCAGGGCCCAAAGAAGGGTGCCTTCCCTGCCGCCGTCTTTCAGGTTATGGATCAGTTCCAGGTTTTTCCTGGTCGGGGCGTCAAGGAACATCGTCTCGCTGTCCCTCAGATGCGACAGCCTGGTGAAACTCAGGGGCTCGCGCTGCGTGCCCTTGAGGACGGCCAGCAGCGCGCCCGCGGCCGGTATGGCGGCGCTCAGGCCCTCGCAGCCGAAGGCGGCCAGGCTCGAAACCTTGAAATAGGCCAGAAGCCCGCGGTACGCCTCGGAATAGTCGAAAAGCAGGTCGTCCGCGGGCGTGGTATAGAAATTCCCGAGCGCCCCGGCATATCGAAGATCCTGCCCGAGGCTTTCCGGATAGACGACCTCCTTGGGCTCAAACCTGCCCAGTTCGTCCTCGAAGGGGTTGTCGGTCTCGAAAATGAAAAACTCTCCGGTCGAGATGTCCGCAAGCGCGATGCCGTGCTTTCTGCCCACCGGGAAAAAAGAGGCGATAAAGGCGTTTTCCTTCGGGTTTTCCGGTGTGTGGGTGCCGGGAGTCACTACCCGCACGACCTCACGCCTGCAAACCCCCTTTGCGTCCTTCGGGTCCTCGACCTGCTCGCATATGGCGACCTTGCAGCCGGCCGCTATGAGCCTGTTTATATACGAATCGGCGGCAAAGTGCGGGATGCCGCACATGGGCACCGGGTCGTCCTTGGCCTTGTCCCTCGATGTAAGGGCGATCTGAAGGATCTTCGAGGCGGTCCTGGCATCCTCGCCGAACATCTCGTAGAAATCACCGAGACGGAAAAAAAGGATGGCGTCGCCGTGACGCTCCTTTATCTCCTGGTATTGCCTCATCAGGGGGGTAAGCTCCGGCATCCCAGAGATTAAACCATTAAGGGAAGGCATTTTTCAAGAAGCGGCATGCCCCGGAATGAATCGCCCTGCGGCAAGCTGCGGGGCGGGCGGCCGCCATACCAATATATCCCGCTCTTGTGATATAATTTTCAGGTATGCGCAACCTGGCTTTTGGAGGACTGCTGGCCCTTATGCTTCTCGTCCCGGCGAGGTCTTTCGCCTTTGCGGGAAATTCGGGGGCCTGCGGAGGAGATTGCCGCGCCTGCCATACGTTAAAACCCTCCGAGGCGCAGGACATCCTTTCCAGTTTCAATCCCGCCCTTAAGGTGACCGGCGTGAAGACAGCGGACGTGGGCGGGCTCTGGCAGGTCACCTTCCAGTTCCGCGGCAGAGAAAACATCGTCTATATCGATTTCGCGAAAAAGCACCTGATACAGGGCGCCGTCATAGACATCAAGACGAAACAGAACCTGACCGGCATGCGCCTCTCCGACTTAAACAAGGTCGATGTCTCCAGGATACCCCTCAAGGACGCGCTCATCATGGGAAATCCCAAGGCCCCGCTGCGGGTGATCGTCTTCGTCGATCCCGTCTGACCATACTGCGCCAGACTTCATCAGGTGATGAAGAAGATAGCCCGGGAGAGGAAGGACATCGTCTTCTATCTGAAACTCCTGCCGCTTGCGATACACCCGGGATCCAAGGAGAAGGCCCGGGCGATAGAATGCAGGCATTCGATAGCGCTCCTGGAGAAGTCCTTCGAGGACCAACCGCTTCCAAAACCGGACTGCCCGGCCCCGGCGATAGATAAAAACATCAGTCTGGCAAAAAGCCTGGGCATCAACGGCACGCCGACGATTATCCTGCCAAACGGCGCGATGATAATGGGCGCGGTGCCCGAAAACGTCCTTACCGCCCGCATAGACCAGGCCGCAAAAGAGATGCAAAAGCAAAAAGGGAAAAAACCCTGAGGTTTTAGAACCCCGCCCGGGGTTTTTTATAAAAAACCCCCGGCAGACTTTCCTACTGCCCTTCTTCCTCCGCCGGAAGATCAAGCCTTACATGCAGTTCCCTCAGTTGTTTCGGCTCCACGGACGATGGAGCGCCGCTCATCAGGTCCGCCGCCTTCGCCGTCTTCGGAAAGGCGATAACGTCCCTGATGCTGTCCATGCCGCACAGAAGCATCGCGAGCCTGTCCAGGCCCAGGGCAAGCCCGCCGTGAGGAGGCGCCCCGTACCGGAGGGCCTCCAGAAGGAAACCGAATTTTTTTTCCGCGTCGGAAGGGGAAATGCCCAGCACCTGGAACATCCGGCTCTGGAGGCCCTGCCTGTGGATACGAACGGAGCCCCCTCCGATCTCGTAGCCGTTCAGGACCACGTCATAGGCCCTGGCCTTTAACGAATAAAGAAGCTCCCTGTCGGTTATGTCGCCTTCCATGACACGGGGCACATCCGCCTCCGCCGGGCAGGTAAAAGGGTGGTGGACGGCCGTGAAGCGGCCCTCCTCCTCGTCCCATTCAAGCAGGGGGAAATCCGTGATCCAGCAGAAACGCCACTGGTCTTCCTTGAAATCCACGGGATATTTCCTGCCGAGCTCGACTCTCAGCTTCCCGGTGACGGCCTGCGCGGCCTCCTGCCGGTCGGCAACGAAGAGCATCATATCGCCTTCCCGGGCGGCCAGTTTTTCGGCCATCTCCCCGAGGGCCTCTTCAGGGAAGAATTTGGCTATGGGTGAATCGAAGCCGCCTTTGATCTTTATCCAGGCCAGGCCCTTTGCCCCCATTTCCTTTACGGAATTGGTGAGGTCGTCTATCTCCTTCCTGGACAGGCCCGCCATCCCCATGCCCCTCAGTCCCAGTACCCTGCCGCCTTTCTCCAAGGCGTCCAGAAAGACCTTGAATGTACCTTTTTGGGCCGGTCCGGCCATATCATGGATCTCGCGTTCTATGCGCAAATCCGGCTTGTCGGAGCCGAATCGCTCCATCGCTTCCCTGTAAGTGAGCCTCGTAAAAGGCCTCTCGATGAAGATGTCCAGGACCGCCTTGAAGGCGGCGGCCAGCATACCCTCCGTCATCCTCATGATCTCATGCTCGTCCAGGAAGGAGGTCTCGATGTCCACCTGGGTGAATTCCGGCTGTCTGTCGGCCCTGAGATCCTCGTCCCTGAAGCAGCGCGCCACCTGGAAATATCTCTCATAACCCGAGGCCATCAGTATCTGCTTGAAGAGCTGCGGCGACTGGGGCAATGCGTAGAAGAGCCCCGGGTTCACCCTGCTCGGCACGAGATAGTCCCTCGCCCCTTCCGGGGTGCTCTTCGTGAGCATCGGGGTCTCTATCTCCAGGAACCCCTCCGAATCGAGGTAATCGCGGATGGCCTTTACGGCCTTGTGCCTGGCGACCAGGTTTTTTTGCATCCGGGGACGCCTCAAGTCCAGATACCTGTGGCGCAGCCTCAGGGTCTCCGAGATGTCCTGGTCTTCAAGGCCGAAGGGAAGAGGGGCGGATTCGTTCAGGATGGCAAGCTCCCGCGCGTAAAGCTCGACCCTGCCGGTCTCAATGCCCGGGTTTTCCGTTCCCTCGGGCCTCCTGCCCAGCCTGCCCGAGACCTCGATTACAAATTCGGCCCTCAGATCGTGGGCCATGGTGTGCGCGTCGCGGGAGATTCCGGGGTTGAAGACGACCTGCAGAAGGCCGCTTCTGTCCCTGATGTCTATGAATATGAGCCCGCCGTGGTCACGGCGCCTGTGGACCCAGCCCGAAAACCTGAGTTCCTCTCCGATCCGGTCCTCGCCTGCCGCGCGGCACTCCGTCCTGCCGGTCACCGCTGCCCCGGCTTTCCGGCAGCCGGCCGGGCGTCGGGCCGGCCAGCGGGCCGGCCAGCCGGCTGGCGCGAATGAAGGCTCAGGCTCCTTATACCGTCCAGTTCCCGCGCGGTCAGTAGCCGCAGGCCGCCCGGCTTGAGGTCGCCCAGCCTGATGCCGTCGATACTCGTCCTTTTCAGTTTGAGCACGGGATGGCCCACGCGCTCCAGCATCCTTCGCACCTGCCGTTTCCGGCCCTCGCGTATGGTGACTTCAAGCCAGGAATTGTCTGCCTCCGTCTTGCCGGCGGGTTTTACGTCGGCGGGCTGCGTCATGCCGTCTTCAAGCCGGATGCCGCGCCGGAGCTTCCCGAAACTTTCCTCCTCCAGCACTCCTTTGACCTTGACCTGATAAGTCTTGCGGATATTCTTCGAAGGATGAAGCACCATGTGGGCGAACTCCCCGTCGTTGGTTATGAGAAGAAGCCCCTCGGAATCGTAGTCCAGCCTTCCCACCGGATAGACCCTCAGCCTGATCCTGCCCAGGAAATCCTTCACCGTGGGCCTGCCCTGGGGGTCTTCGAGGGTGCTGACCACACCCCTTGGCTTATTGAAGGCGAAATAGGCCTTGTGCTCCGGCCCCCGGAGAGGTTTGCCGTTCACCTTTATGAAATCCTCTTCCGGGTCGGCCTTCATTCCCAGGGCCGCCGGCTTGCCGTTTACAAGCACGCGGCCCTCCGCAATCATCTCTTCGGCCTTGCGCCTGGAGGCTATCCCCGCCTCGGCCAGAATTTTTTGTATTCTCTTTTCCATAAGATCACCCGAACCAGTATTATACCAGAGGAAAGGAGCCGCGGGCGCTTGCCTGCGGGCGCATTGGCCGCCCGCCAAACCGGACTCACGGATTTTTCTTTTTTTGGGGGGGGCATCACCACGGCGGCTTTCCGGGGGGAATCCGGAATTGCCCGCCGTCAAAAGTAAAAAGTAAAAAGTGAAAATATGATTGCCGTCATTGGCATGTCCATCCGGGTCTGGTATAAATGAAACAGGGCGGTCGGTGATGGAATTTTGAAAACGGACGGAAATTCAATAAATGGCGGAGGATGGAAAAATGGAGCAGAAGACGGCGTATCAAGTGCTTGACCTGAAAAAACTCATAAAATTTTATCCGGACCGGATATCGAGGGAGATGCTCGCGGAGACCCCGGAGATGAGGGTTGCGCTCATGTGCCTGGAGCCGGGGCAGGAGCTTGCCCCGCACAAGGCGCCGATGAGGCTCCTTATGTACACGGTCGAGGGAAGCGGCGTTTTCACGGTGGGCGGCAGGGAGATGGAAGCCGACGGGCAAACGGCCATCCTGTGCGAGCCGATGGTGGAGCACGGGTTCAAGGCGTCGAAGGGGCAAAGGCTGGTTGTGCTGGCGGTGGTCGTGGCGGCGGAGTGAGGACGCATCAGCCGTATCGAAACGCCCGGCCGCGCCCGCCTTTTTCGATTTTGGATTTTCGCCGTCATTCCCGCGAAGACGGACATCCAATTTCATCAGGAAAAAACAGGGACACAGAGCCCGTCTGAAAACCCAATTTCCTCCAAGGCAACCCACAAGATATCGACGGCATCAATCCTCGACGATTCGACATCTTGCGATGGGATAATTAGCGCGGTGAGTTTTCAGGCAGGCTCTGTGTCCCTGTTTATTACTACTATTTATTAAAGTGTGGCGTTTAGGACGCATTATTACATCCGCCGGGTTAAACCAAAAACGTTTGTTTGGAGCGGGACTTCGCTCCCTGATGCGGCCTTCAGGGGACGTTTCTATCCGGAAGAAACCACATCATGCGGGATGACTTTTGATGATGTATAATTTGGCTGAAGCACGGCTTGCCGGACAAAGACAAAATAAAAACTCCATCGTGCAAAGGAGGATTGTCATGTTGAGGAGAAGATTAGCGATATGGGTCCTTGCCGTTTTGCTGGTCCCCTCCGCCTGCACCACGATCAAATACGAATCCGTCGGCGCCCCTGTGAAGACGCCTGAATATTCCTTCGGCTATCTCAAGGCGAATCTGGACAAGCCGTTGGCCGATGTCTATGAAGCGACACGGGACGCCTACAAAGACCTGGGCATAAAGGTCGTAAAGGCAAAGGCGGACAAGCTGACCGGCGCGGTCTCCGGCGACCTGGCCAGCGGGACGACCGCAACGACCGATTTGACCGCATTGACCGAAAAACTGACCGCGGTCTCGATCAGGGTGGGGGCAACCGGCAACGAGGGCTTCTCCAGGCGGATATACGACCGGATTGAAAAACACCTGTAACAGCCGCGGGAAAAACCTTTGCGGGCCGGCCCGCTGCGAGCTGGCTCGCGGGGAGGACGAACAATGAAGAGACTTCTTGCCGCCGCGGTCCTCGTGGTACTGGCGGCCTGCGCCTGCAGCGTCATAAGGTATGAGAGCCGGCAGACCGCGGGAAGAGAGGTCTACTACGAAGGGCGTCTCAGCTCCAGGATCGAAAGGCCGCTTTCGGATGTGCAAAACGCGACCATTGCCGCCTACAGGCACTTCGGGATCGGCATAACAAAGGCCGCGAGCGACCAGCTTTCGGGCGCGGTTTCCGGCACCCTGGCCAGCGGGGACCTGGCGGAGACGGACCTAAGCTCCGCCTTCGCTGGCGAGACGGTGGTCTCCATAAAAATCGGTCCGGAAGGCGACAGATTCATCTCCCTGAGGATACTGAGGGAAATAATGCGCCATCTCCAGTGACGGCAGATTAAAAGACCTTCACCGCCGCCCCTGTTTTCAGCCCGAGGGCCCGGCCGGCGTCGCCGCCGGGTATGAAAATCTCCAGCAGCCCGTCGGAGTTCACGAGCGCGTGGGGCCTGCCGTCCCGGCGGGACATATAAAACCCCACCAGCCCGATGGAGAGTCCTTTCACCTTCACGCGGATGAGGCCCCGGTCTTTGCCGAGCATGAGGAGCTGCTCCAGGCCTATGTTGGTTATGCAGTTGCCGAAGCGGTCGATGTGAACCACATGGCCCGTGAGCCCGCCTTTTTGCCCTTTTTCAAAAAACGGCTCCGGCAGGGGCAGTTCCACCGGGTCTTTTATCTCCGGCCCGAATTCCTCCGCCCGGACCCCTCTTGAAAGCCAGGCCGCGGCGGGGGCGAAGACGTCCCGGCCGTCGAAGGTGGCCCCGCGCGGAAGCGTCGTGTCCGCGGACGGAGATTTTAATTTCTTGCGGGGAAGCATAAACCGCTCGTTGGTGATGCTGATTATCTTTTCGGCCCCCGGGAAAAAACCCGTGAAGACGCCGTTGTCCGGCCCCACGAAGTGAAATCCGCCAGATCGCACGATTATCGCCCTCCTGCCCGAACCCACTCCCGGGTCCACAACCACGGCGTGCACCGAGCCCGGGGGGAAGAATTTCACGGAATTCGCCAGGATGAACCGGGCGCCCGCAATGTCTCCGGGCCGCACCGCATGGGTAATGTCGACGATACGGGCCGCGGGGTTGATGCCCAGGACCACGCCCTTCATCACGCCGGCATAGGCGTCCTCCAGGCCGAAATCCGTCAGAAGCGTAATGGGCGATGAAGCGGCGGCGCCGGGCGTCATTGATCTTCCTTGCGGCAAGCCGCAGGGAATCCAATGCAAGGATTTTTTATTTTCATTAATTTTCGCTCGCTTGACCCCGTGGCAAGTCCTGCGATACGCAGGAGAATACGCTCGCTGCCCATTTAAGTCCTCACGGAGCCGGTTATCGCGGAGACGCGCTTGATCCCGTGGTTTTCCATGTACGCCCGGATGCCGTCCAGGATCTTAAGGGGGGCCATCGGGTCGCTGAAAATGGCGGTCCCCACGGCCACGGCGTGCGCCCCGGCAAGCATGAACTCGACGGCGTCCCTGCCCTCCGTGATCCCGCCCATGCCGATCACGGGGACCCTCACCGCCCTGCTCGCCTGGTAGACCATCCTTACCGCAATGGGTTTCACGGCCGGCCCGGACAGGCCGCCGATGACGTTTTTTACAAGCGGCCTCCGGGTGTTTACGTCTATGGCCATGGCCGGTATGCTGTTTATGAGCGAGACGGCGTCGGCGCCGCTTTCCTCGGCGGCCCTCGCAAACTCCGCGACCGGGGCGTCCGGAGTGAGTTTTACGATGAGCGCCGCGCTTTTGACGGTCTTCCTGACGGCCCCCACGAGGCGCGCGAAAACCGCCATGTCCCGCCCGAAGGAGATGCCGCCTTTTTTTATGTTCGGACAGGAGACGTTCAGCTCTATGCCCTCTACGCCCGCCCCGTCCAGTTCAGCCGCGAGCCTCACGTATTCATCCGCGCTCGTGCCCAGGATGTTGGCGATCACGGGCACGTCCCACTGCCGCGCGAAAGGCAGCTTTTCCCGCAAAAACATCTCAAGCCCCACGTTTTGAAGACCGATGGAATTTATCATCCCGCAGGGGGTCTCGGTTATTCGCGGCGGGGGGT
Source organism: Nitrospirota bacterium (assembly GCA_021790695.1). GTDB lineage: Bacteria > Nitrospirota > Thermodesulfovibrionia > Thermodesulfovibrionales > JdFR-88 > JAJYGJ01. The sequence continues at coordinate 8,202 of JAJYGJ010000141.1, forward strand.
TGCCCTGCCATGGCTCAAGGGATATCCCCTTCATCACCAGCGCGCCCAGCAGCGACGGATCGAAGAACTCCGCGAGTTCCGCCCCGTAGCCCGCGGTCCCGGAGGCAGTCATCACCGGGTTTTTAAGTTTCAGGCTGCCGATCCCGACCCGAAGATCAGTCAAAGAGGGCCTCGCCGATTTTAAAGACCGGGCCATCCTTGCAGGCCCGCTTGAAACCTCCCGCCGTCTTCACGGCGCAGCCCAGGCAGACGCCGACGCCGCAGGCCATCTTCTCTTCGGAGGCGATATAGCCGTCAACGCCAAGCGCGCTTGCCGCCTTCAGCATCCCGTTGGGCCCGCAGGCATATAGCGTGAAATCCTTCTTGTCCCTTCCCTTGAGAAAGACCTTTGCGGCCTCCGCCGCCGTCCCCTTGAACCCGGCGGAGCCGTCCTCCGTGGCGAGAGTCACCTGCCCCGAGAGCCTTCGCAACTCGTCTACAAGAAGCAGGCTTGCCCCGGTCCGCTCGCCGTAAAAAAGATGGGCCCTGCCGTCAAGACCCGCCAGCAGCGGATAGACCGAGGCCAGGCCCACCCCGCCCGCGATCACCAGGGGGGTTTTACCCTTGCCGTTACCCGCTTCTTCAGCCTTGGACCCCAAAAAATCGGGATAGCCGTTTCCAAGGGGGCCCAGGATTTCGACCGTTTCGCCCGCCCGAAGCCCGGTCATGAGCGTTGTCACCCTGCCCACCACGCGGTAGAGTATCTGTATGGCGCCGTCCTCTTTCCTGAAATAGCAGAACGGGCGTCTCAGGAGAGGGTCTTTCCTCGAATCGATCCCGAACATGAAAAACTGCCCCGGCCGTGGCCCGGGCAGGGCGCGCTCGGGCACAAGCCCCAGGATGAAATTCGAGGCATTCAATTTGATGTTGGATTTTACTGCCGCCCTGGAGAGGATGGAAGACGTATCAGACGAAGCTGACTTCAATGATCTCGTACTCTATGGTACGGGCCGGCACCTTTATCGTGACCACGTCGCCGGCTTCCTTGCCAAGAAGCGCCCTGCCCACCGGCGAGCTTATCGATATCCTGCCCTGTCTGACGTCGGCCTCTTCCGTGCCGACAAGGGTGAAGACGTACTGCTCGTCGGCTTCCGTGTCCAGGACCTTTACCGTCGCTCCGAAGGCGGCCTTGCTCTGGGTGATGCCGGAGGGGTCTATGACCTGGGCAAGGGCCACTTTCTGCTGAAGCTCCATGATCCGTCCTTCCAGGAAGGACTGCCTGGCCTTCGCCGCGTCGTACTCCGCGTTCTCGGAGAGGTCCCCGTGGGCGCGCGCCTCCTCGATATCCCGGATGTTTTTGGGCCTCTCCACTTTAAGAAGCCTCGCCAGCTCTTCCTGCATTTTTTTATAGCCTTCGGGCGTTATCGGGAATTTTTGAAGCATGATCTCAAATTTATCAGATTTGCCCCCCCTTTTTCAAATCCGGGGAGGACAATGGTCTTCGGTATCCAGCCTGTCCTTGAGAGAGGGAAACAAGCGGACGGATGCGCAGCGCCGCATCTTAGTGGACTCTTTGCGCTTCGCCCTGAAGGCGAATCAATAGTTCCTCCGGGGATACGCCCGGAACCGCGCTCCACGAAAGCAAGGACGGGCGGATACCGTGCGCTCATGCCTTGAGGCGTTCGTATAACAGGGCGTCGACCCTGTCCAGAATCTCCTTGAAGGCCCCCCCGTGGCTCTTCGAACCGGAGAAAAGCTCCGCCCGGAGCGCCGCCATCTCGCCTGAAGAGGCGTTTGAAAACGTAAGCGGCCGGCCCTCCTGAAGGGCAAGCCTCTCAAGCATGAGCAGGGTTTTGGCCTTTTCCGCGAAGCGGCGAAGCTCATGGGCCAGGTCCTCCGCCTCGGCCGTACCGGCGTGCGTTTTTGCTTTTGCCCCGGGGGACAAAAAGGCAAGCTCCCTGGTCATTTCACGGAGCGTGAAATACTCAAGCCCCCTTACACCCCTCCTCCACTGGACCACCCAGCCGCGCGGAAACCACAAAAAATTCCTGAGCCCGAACAGGTAAAGCTCCTCCATCGGGGCGGCAAGCTCGCCAAATGCCCCCGCGCGCGAGGCCCCCGCACGCACGGGTTTTTTCCTGCTCTCCCCCGAAACCAAAACCTTCCGGCCCTCTCTCCCTGCATTCCGGGTGCGGGGCGCCTTGCCGCAGCCCGCATATTCCCACAGGTTTCGAAGGACCCGTCGGCCGTTACGGTCTCCGGGGGTGTCGAAATGAAGGAGGGTGATGAATACCCTGCCCGCGCCGAAGCAACCTTCCATCACAAGCGGAGAACCCTGCATCCTTACGGGGTCCAGGTTCAGCTTGTAGATGGCCTCCAGTCCGGCAAGATCAGGGGGTGAAAAGTCGGCCACGCTCAGATCGGAGCTGAACGTGCCCGCCGTTGCGCCGTAGAAGCCGGCCAGCACCTTTATCGACGGACCAGCCGGCTCAAGCTGCGACGGCCACCAGACATGAAATCCGGGCCGGCGGCCCCTTATCCCCGCCCATACGGGATGGGGGCGGATCACGGCCATGATCTTCCCGCTTAATGAGGGGACCCTTTGTTCAAGCGGCCGCCTTTTGACATTGAGCAGCCCGAGTCCGTCGCTCGTGGCGAGCCCCGCCCCTCCGCAAACGCCGGCATACGTGCCGCCGCCTTCCACGAACCGCCGTATCATCTCCGCCCCTTCGGCCCCGAGGGCCAGGAGCTTGTTTTTAGCCCATCCCCCCGGCACGTAAAGGAGGCGGTAATCCGCGAGCGCCCCCCGTTTGATATCCCCGGAGTTTATGAGAGAAAAATCAAGCCCCGCTTTCTCAAGCGCACGGACGGCCACGAGCCCCCAGAGATATGATTCATCCCATAAAAGCGCGGCCCCGCGAGCCCCGGCATGACCCCCGCTATGAGTCCCGTAATCCGGCCGTCTGAAAGGCGGGCGCTCATCAGAAGGAGAATTTCCGCTCATATCCTCTCGGCGTGACCATCCGGCCTTGCAGGCGGCGACTCATGGAGTTGCCGATGATGACCGTGCTTTTCATGTTTATCTCATGTTCGAGCATTTCATCCAGGGTCGTGATGACGGCATCTTCCTCCTGCCTGGTCGCGTCCCTCACGATGCCGACGGGGGTATCGCCCCTCCTGTGGGCAAGCATTATCTGCCTTGCCCTTTCTATCTGGGTCGTCCTGCCGGAGCTTTTGGGATTATAGAGCACCGTGACGAAATCGGCCCTCGCCGCGGCCTGAAGCCTCTCTTCTATGACCTGCCAGGGCGTGAGCCGGTCGGAGAGGCTAATGGCCGCGAAATCGTGCATGAGCGGCGCCCCCAGTATCGAGGCGCAGGCATTCAGGGCCGTGACGCCGGGGATTATCAGGACTTCCAGTTCGGGGTCCATGCCGGCGGCCACCTCGATTGCAAGGCCCGCCATGCCGTAGATGCCGGGGTCGCCCCCGCTTATGAGGCAGACCTTTTTGCCGGCCGAGGCGAGCCGGACGGCCTCTTTCGTCCGCGCCACCTCCTCCGTCATGGCGGAGGCGACCAGCGTCTTGCCTTTTGTCAGAGGGGCTATGAGGGCCAGGTAGGATTTGTAGCCCACGATATAATCCGCCTCCCGGATGGCGTCAATCGCCTTCGGGGTGAGATGTCCGGGCCCGCCGGGGCCGGTGCCCGCCACAACCAGGGGGTTTCGCTTTTGCCGCCTCATCCTCACCGCGGCGATTGTGACGTTTTTGCCGGCCTTCGTTTTTTTGATGAGAAGCTCTCCGCCGCCCGCGAGTATCGCGGCGGGCTCAGAGACGCCCCGCACGCCAAGCGCCTTCATTGCCGCATCAGAGGGGGCCGCATCAGAAGATGGCGAGCAGGAGACGGCGTTCAATTCGTCGCCCTGAAATCCCCTTATACTTATGCCGCTCCTCCGGGCGAATTCGATCAGTCCGGGGTCGGCCGCCTTTTTCACATGGGTGGCGACAAGCCCTATCGAGGAAGCTGAAAACCCGGCCTCCTCAAAGACCCCGGCCACGGCCCTTTCCATCTCCACGGCCCCGGTGCCGCTGTTAAATCCGATCCCGAGCGCGATGTCCTTCGGACGCAAATATAAATCGGGCCGTTTTCGCCCCGCCGGATGTAAAAACCTGTCCGTGATGAGCAGATCGGCCTCTTCCGGCGTAGCCGCCGCCTCATAGTCGGGCGGCAACCCGATGTCATATTCCGAGTAGACCAGAAGTTTCTTTCGCCTGAGATGGCTGGCCGAAACCGCGGGCAGAAGCCCCGGAGGATCGATCATTAGGGCATGCCTCATGGCGAAGACATCCACAGGGGTGAGCGAGTTTACGTCCGTGGCCGTGGTTATCACGGGGTTTCCGCCCAGGAAATCCGCCGCCTGGCGAGCCAGCCGGTTTGCACCGCCCGCGTGGCCGGACAGAAGGCTTATGACGTTTCCGCCCCGCTCATCCATGACTATCACGGCCGGGTCCGAGTTCTTGTCCTTTATGAAAGGCGCGATCGCGCGCACCGCGATCCCGGCCGCTCCTATGAATATGAAAACCCGCGCCTCCGGCCATATCCCGGAGAGGCCGCCTTTTTGAAACCTCATGATCTCGGCCTCCGGAAACGGCCCGCCTTTCAGCCTCCGGGCCAGTTCCAGGCCGGCGGAAGTAACATGTATGACGAAAAACCGATTACTCTTTTCTCTTTTGCTCACGGAAACCATGGCTGAAATCCCCGTCGTAAAGTTTTGACCTCCTCAAACGGGCCCCATGTGAGAGCGCCCCGCCCACGAATATGAGGGCGGTCTTTTGGATCCCCGCCTCTTTCGCCCTGGATGCGATCTCCCCCAGGCTTCCCGTTATTACCCTCTCCCCCGGCCATGAGGCCCGCTCCACGATTGCGGCCGGTGTTTCCGGCGGATAGCCGCCTTTGATAAGTTCTTTGACCAGCCCGTCAATCATTGCCGCGCTTAAAAATATGACCATCGTGCTTTTGTGGGCCGCAAGCCCCGCTATCGATTCGGAGGCGGGCACCGGCGTTCTGCCGGCCATGCGCGTCACTATGACCGTCTGCGATATCTCAGGTATCGTCAGCTCGGTCCCCAGGGCGGCCGCGCCCGCCCCGAGCGAGGAGACCCCCGGCACGACAACGCAGGAAATGCCCTCTTTTTCAAGCATGGCGATCTGCTCGGTGATCGCGCTGTAAAAAGAGATGTCCCCGGAATGCAGCCTGACGGCCAGAAGCCCCGCAGAGGCCGCCTCCCCGAGGATGCGGGAGGTCTCCTCAAGCGTCATCCCGGCCGAATCGTAAAGCCTCTTTTTGCCTTCCGCCTCATCCGCAGGCAGAAGAGCGGGGTTTACGAGGCTTCCCGCATAGACGATGACGTCCGCCTCGTCCAGGAGCCTTCGCCCCTTGATGGTCAGGAGTTCCGGGTCGCCGGGCCCCGCCCCTATGAAATAGACCTGTCTCATTGAACGTCGCCTCCATGGCTCCGGGCGCTTCTCTTGCCGGAGCCCGTCACGATGATGGTGGAGAAGTAATCAAGCTCGTCTTCCGTCACATCGGCCACAGGCTTTACAAACTCCCCCGGCAAGCCGGTCCGGCTGACGCATACGGCGTTTTGGGCAAGTCCCGCCTCCTCCAGTATCTTTTTTATCTCCTGAAATGAGCTGCCCGCCTTCATGAGGCATACGGTCTCGAACCTTTCAAGGATATCTTTCAGCTCATCCCGGCGAAACGCGGGCAGGACAGCCAGCTTCTCCCCCGATAGGGCCAGGCGAAGGCCGGCGCGCGCGGCGGCCGCCGTGACGGAAGTGACCCCAGGCACTATCTCCACCGGGACGAGCGGGTCCAGGAGGGAAATGGCCTCACGGAGCCTGAAAAAGGTGCTGTATAGCGTGGGGTCCCCCAGGGTCACGAAAGCGACATCTTCTCCTTTCCGGAGTATCTCCAGAATCCGGCCCGCGGCGGGCTTCAGCGCCTCCGCGCCGATATCCCGCACCATCGGGAAATGGATCTCGATTATATTCTTGCCAGCCAGATCGACCGCCCCGCCGATTATGCCCAGGGCGAGGCTTGTCCCATCGCTCCGTCCCCTGGGCACCGCGATCGTCCCGGCCTGCCTCAGTATCCTTACCGCCTTCAGCGTCAGAAATTCCGGGTCGCCCGGACCAGCGCCCACCGCGAAAAGCCTTCCGCTCATTTCCCCTTCTCCATGATCAAGGCCCCCATGATCAATGCCTCTGTCCCCTGATGATAAAGACCGGGTTCAGGGCCTTCATGTAATTTCTGTCCGCGAGCGGCGTCATCCTTGAGGCCGCTATCGATATGGCCTCGATCCCCGCGAAACCCTCTCTCTTGAAAGCGTCAATAGCCTCCCGGAGGCTCTCAAGCGTGATCGCGGAGACGGCCACGATACCCTTTTCCATCGAAATAGAGACGGCCTTTATTATATCGCCCAGCCCTTCGCCGCCCCCTCCTATTACCACCCTTTGCGGAGCGGGCAGCCCTGCCAGCGCCTCCGGGGCGCGGCCTTCCACCACCGTTATCGCGCCCGCGGAGAGCCTGCGGCAGTTCAAGGCGATCCGCCGGGCCCGTTCAGGGTCTTTTTCCACCGCGTAGACTTCCAGCGCGGGGGCAATCCTTTTGGCCTCTATCCCCACGGAGCCGGAGCCGGCCCCTATGTCCCACAAGACACCCTGCCTGGGCAGCCTGAGCTTATGGATAAGCGCCGCCCTTGCCTCATCCTTCGTTATAAGCCCGTCATGCTCGAACTCGTCCTCCTCAAGGCCCAAGCATACGTCCTCGCGCGGAAGGCCGTCCCCGCCGGTCTGAACAATCAGGAGATTCGGCTCAAGAAATTCCCCGCCTCTTTCCAGAAGCCCCGCGGGGGTCGTCTCCGAGATATTTTCATCCGGATAGCCGAGCCGCTCGAATACGAACACACGGCACCCTTCCGGAAGAAAGGGGGCGATGTCCCGCGGCCCTCTGCCTTCTCCCCCGGTAAGTATCATGAGTCTTCGATGTATGCCTGCCAGAAGCGGCAGGTCGGCCGGCCGCCAATGCCTTTTTGTTCTTGCGCCGTGCAGGCTGACGAAAAATGCCTCCTCCCACGGCAGGCCGATCCTGGCAAAGGCAAGCTGCATGGAGGAGACGGCCGGATGCACTTCCACATCTTCCCGCGGGAATTCGGAGGCGACAACGCGGCCGATGCCGAAAAAAAGCGGGTCGCCCGAGGCGAGCACGGACGCCTTGCCGGTAAACCCGCGCAGAAAGGAGACGGTCTGCTCCGTCTTGTCCAGCACCTTCACCTTCGGCAGGAATTCTTCCCATTGAGCATGATCGCCTGCCAGGTCGTCCAGTATCCTGCGGCTTGCAAGTATCACATCCGATTCGGCAAGGCGTTTTCCCGCCATTTCGCTCAAGACGGAGCCCGGCCGAAAACCTATCACGAAAATCCGCCTGCCCATTTTGCTACCCATTTTGCTCTATGATATCCCCTTCGTATGATACAAGAAAAGCCTTAACCGGAAGCCCCGAGAGCCGGCCCGCGTATGCCGCGGCCGTTGCGCAGACCTTCTTCCTGTCGCCCGGGGGCACATGATCGAATATCTCGCGGGCGGTGTTATAGGGCCTGTTTTTATCGGATCTGTTTGGGAGCCGGACGCCCAGTTGCCGCAGGAAGTCCGCGGCCCGCCGCAGGTCTATGGCGCCCGCGCGCACGTGCGTGTCCGGGGTGCCCATAGCGATCTTCACCAGCTTTGCCCACTGGGCGCACAGATGTATCTCCACAAAGCCCAGGCGCGCCGCCTCCCCAAAGCAAAAACCCACGTAATCGCCCATCAGGACATGGGCGGCCTCGGGGATATCCGATTTTCTCATGTGCGCGCGTTCGGACGTCCTGCCGGCCGACAGCACAACGGTGCGGATTCCCATGGCGCGCGCGACATTCATGGAGGCCGTGATGCTTGCCTTCCAGGCCTCGCCCGAAAGGGGTTTTACAATCCCGGTAGTCCCCAGTATGGAGATACCGCCCACGATGCCGAGCCTTGCGTTCAGCGTCCGCCTCGCAAGCCTCCGGCCCTCGGGGACGGATATCGTGATTTCGACGGCGCGCCCTTGGAGACTGGTCTCCTGGGGACTGGTCTCCTGGGGGCTGAGGGCCTCGCCCACCGCCGTTCTGATCATCATTTCCGGCACCGGGTTTATTGCTGGCCTTCCCGGCGGCACCGGCAGCCCCGGCCTCGTGACCACCCCTACGCCTTCGCCGCCTTTGATAATTATTTTTGCCTGCCCGCCCGCTTCGGAAAGGAACCTTGCCCCGGCCGTTATCTCCGCGCCGTTGGTGACGTCGGGGTCGTCCCCGGCGTCTTTTATTACCGAGGCCGTGGCGCTGATGCCGCGCAGGGCACACTTTTCGAGTTTGAAGTCCGCCCTCCCGCCTCCCGGAAGCGGTATGCTGACCCGCCCCGGAGTTTCATGGAAACACCCCCGGAGCAGCATCAGCACGGCCCCTTTAGCGGCCGCCGCCGCGCATGCCCCGGTCGTGTAACCGGATCGGAGGGGTTTTACTCCCCGATGGTTTGGCGCTTCGGAGAGTTCGGGCTCATGTCTTGCCGTGCCGCCCGCCACGGGCGAAGCCTGCGAGGCTTGCGAAGCCTGCGAGGCTTGCGAAGCCTTCGGGGCCTTTGGGCGCTTGCTCATTTCAACCCGGCATCCCTATTGAGTTCCGGGGCCTGCCTCAGCCTGGAGATCGGGAAATAGCCGCCCCATAACGCAATAGAAATCAGGGCGATGACCCCCCCGGTCTCCGAAAAGCTCAAGTGGGTCAAAAACCCCCGGACGCCATTTTTGAATCGTAATTCCAGCGCTATCACCTGGAGCGCCTCTATGACGCCTATGCCCAGGGAAAGGAAGACCGAAAGGCCGGTGATCGTCAGATTGTAGCGCATCTTCCTCAGCGGGTTTATGTATGCCCATTTGTACGCGAAAAGCATTATAACGCCGTCGGCGGAATCAAGGAGCATCATGCCCGCTTATGGAGGCGGATACGGTTATGCCGACAATCAGGATTTCGGTCGCCGTATCAAAGCCCGGACCGAACAGGACCCCTATGGGAAACATCGATTTCAGGGAGTCAGGAGACATTTTTATTTTCATGCTCATTTTCGCGGGCCCTTCCGGCCAGAACCAAAAGCGCGTTTACGATGGCCGCGGCCACGGCGCTTCCTCCCTTTCTGCCGGCATTTGTGATGAATGGGAAATCCATCGAGGCAAGAAGCGCCTTTGCCTCCACGGCCCGCACGAAACCCACCGGCACTCCGATGACGAGCCCTGGTTTAATTTCTCCCCTGTTTATAAGGCTCATGCATTCATAAAGGGCGGTGGGCGCGTTTCCTATGGCGATGATCCCCGCGTTCGGATGGCGGGCCGCAAGCCCGATCCCCCTTTCGGCCCTTGTTTTAGACGATTTATCCTGAGACGTTTTCGTTTTGACGTCCCCGCCGGGGGCCCCGTCCATGCCGCAGACGGCCTTTCCCCCGAAACGGGAAAGTGTTTTTTCGTTTATCCCCACCCTTGCCATATTGACGTCCGTCACTATGTCCATCCCTCTTTTTATCGCGTCAAGCCCCGCCGCGACCGCATCCGGATGAAAGATCAGCGTGTTTATGAACTCGAAATCGCCCGTCGCGTGCACCACCCTTTGCACGACGGGCCTTACGGACGCCGGGATCTTCCCAAGTTTCCGCTCCGCCTCCTCCATGATCTTCGCAAAACTCCTTTTTTCTATCTCCAGGGGCGCGATGCCCCCCGCGGCCTCGATCCTCTCCCTTGCGACCCGCACGATGCCGGAGGCGACCCCAAGCGGCTCCGTGCAGATGAAATCGACCCCGTGATAAAGTGCGCGGGCCTCCTCGATTATCTCCGGGATGTCCCTCGTCACGTGCATGCCGGGGCTGAGGAAATAGGGATGTATGACTATCCTCCGGGGGTTTAAATCCTTCACGGCCTCTCCGATGGCCTCTTTCAGGTCCGGTTTTGCAAATTGCAGGTAGCAGAACCTCACACAGCTTCCGGCGCAGCCGGGATGGAGCATGGCGTGGAGCCACCTGCCTACAAAATCCATGCGGTTTGCGTCTTTTTTCGGGCTGCCGTGGCCCACGAGTATTATGGCTTCCATCCGACCCGCTCCTTTTTTTGTATCTGTCCCAGCCTGATGAATTCCACCATCCTGCCCGCCGTCCCGGCGTTCGAGCCCAGGTGGAAATGCGTATAGCCGCCAAGCACCGCGCCGAAAGCGGCCGACGATACAATTTCTCCCGCAGGCCCCGCAGGCCCCTCGCCCAAAATATTAAAGCGCACGCCCGGTCTCTCCCCGCATTGGACGACCCGGCTGTAATGGAACTCATGCCCCCGGATTTTGTCGCCTTTTCTTCCCAGGATGCAGTCCATGGCGAGTGTTGCCTCCCTGTAGCCCAGGACCGGCTTTTCCGCAAGCTCGGTCTCTATCGGGAAGACCCCGCATAGGGGGTGGAAATTCTCCCCGTCCCGAATGCCCCGGCCAAGATACATGAACCCCCCGCACTCGGCCAATACCGGCCGGCCGGCCTCCGCCCAGCCGCTTATGGCCCCAAGCATCGTTTTATTCCGGGCAAGCTCCGCCGCGGCCAGCTCCGGATAGCCCCCTCCCAGGTAAATCGCATCGACGCCTTCGGGAATCTGCCGGTCCGCTATCGGGCTGAAAGGGACCAGCCGGGCCCCGGCCGCCCGCAGCATGTCCATATTGTCCTCGTAATAGAAGCAAAACGCCCGGTCCCTTGCGACCGCGATCCGCACTTCCGGGCCATCTGTCGGCCGGCAATCTGACGGTTGCGGCCGGGCTGTCGGCCGGCTGTGCGACGGCTCCGGCCCGGACTCCGGGACTACATCCGGTGATACGGGGCCCGGTGAGGCGGGCGCGCCGGCCGCGAGCGCCGCTATCTTTTCAAGGTCCATGCGCTCTGTTACGGCGTCCGCAAGCGCCTCCAGTGCCCCGGGGGGCAGCGGGGCCTCTTCGGCTACGGCCAGCCCGAGATGCCGGGAAGCTATTTTATACAAGTCATTCCGCGGCAGGAAACCCAACGCCTCCACACCGGCCGGGAGGCCCCCCTTGAGCCTTTCATAGTGGCCCCGGGAGGAGACACGGTTGAAGATGGCACCCCTGATCAGCGCTCCGCATTCATTATAAGTGGAAAATCCGTTGACCACCGCACCGGCGCTTTCGGCCATTCCGAAGGCATCGACCACAAGGACGATGTTTGCCCCTAGAAGCCGGGCGAGGGCCGCAGTGCTCCGGTCCGCGCCGGCGGCCCAGCCCGCGCCGGCGGCCCAGCCCGCGCCGGCGGCCCGGTCCGCGCCGTCAAAGAGCCCCATTACGCCTTCTATCACCGCAAGGCCCGCCCCCGCCGTATGCCTTTTTACGCAGTCGAGGACATAGGCCTCCCCGCACATCCAGACGTCCAGGTTTCGAGAGACGCGGCCGGCCACCATGCCGTGCAGGCCGGCGTCTATGAAATCGGGGCCGGATTTGAACGGCTGCACGCCATGGCCCGCCCTTTTTAGCGCAGCCAGGAGACCGAGGGTCACCGTGCTTTTGCCGCATCCGCTGTGAGTGCCACCGATGACGAGCAAACCCGAAACCTCCCCTTTGAAAATAAAAAACCCGACGCCCCCCTAAAAATGCGCGGGGATCATCGGGATTGCACCCAGTTTACTTCATCCCTGGGACCGGGTTTTCCAC
>JAJYGJ010000144.1 GCA_021790695.1 Nitrospirota bacterium
GTTTTTGATTGTCTCATTTTCAGTCTTCCTCCTTGTAAAGGGCATAAACAGATTAAGAAGGGAAGAAGAAAAACCGGCGCCTCCCCAGACGAAAGAATGCCCTTATTGCCGCTCCAGCATCCCGGCAATGGCCGTCCGCTGCCCCCAGTGCACATCAGGGCTTAAGGGCGGGTTCAAGACGAATGACGTGTAGGGACGTTGGGCGGGCTTCAGCCCCCGGCTTGAAATAGGCATGATGCCGTGATAAAATAACTCACGATGTTTTATGGAGCCGGTGTAAAACGCTTTGTCGGCACGGCCTTCCTGCTTTGCTTTCTTTTTTATACCGTTTCCCCGTTGTCTTCCGGGGTTATCGAACACAACAAGCACGGCTTATGGGCGAGACCGGCGAGCCTGTCGTTAAAAAATATCCGTCTTTTCCTGCTGGGGATGTTCGTCTCTCAGTTCACTCCCCCCCGGCAGGACCCGGATGAAGGGGCTCCGGCCATCACCTTTTACCTTTTACAGAAAAAAAAGCTGGTCATTCCGTCAAAAAGAAATACATATGAGACAGATGTGCCGATACCGGAGGACCGGACGCCCTGGGGCTATGCGCCATTATGGTTTACGGGCTCTCCGTTTTTCGCTTCTTTGGCCAGGCCGGGCACTGTCCATGGATTCCATTTCCTTCATTCCGGTCTTTCCCCGCCCCCGGTAAATGTTTCCTGTTGAGCTGCATCAGCCGGTTTGCGTCTCCCGGATTGTTGAAGGCCTCTGATAAAAATTAATTCCTGATCTTCTTCCCAGAATGCCGGCGACGTCATGGCGCCTGATGCAGCGCCCGGGTCTGTTTTCTTTGTAAACCGGAAAAGAGACAAGGCCGAATCCCCGAGTTCCTGATATAAGGCAATTGCCGAAAATAAAAGGGGGGCGGCCGGATTGGAGGCGCAATATGAGGGAAGCAAAGCCGTTTGAATTCAATCAGTGCATCAGTATCGCCAAGGCAACCGGGAAAAAGGCAAAAAACCTGAAGGAACTGCGGGAAATAATCTCCGCGGTAAGCCCGGCCTCGATCCATCACCATACCTATCAGTATTTCCTCAAAGGGCATGTCCTGGAGTATACGAACGATTTCGCACAGTGGGCGGGCGAAAGCCTTGAGGAAAGGGCGCTTTCCGAGCACCTGTCGATCGTGGACCCTTATGACTTTAAAAACATCGAGGAGCTGAGGAAAGAGCTTCTGAACGTGATAGACGGCTATATGGAGAGGTTCGCCCCCCCAAGGGACGCGGTCCCGGGCAACGAGTTCTTCTTTAACGAAGGCTTTACGGTTGTCTTCCCGGCCAGCGTGAGGGCCGAAAACCTCGCGGAATTCCTTATGGCGATCAGGGCCCTGGAGACAGGTTCCATTTACTATCACTTCTATGAGGCGAGGGTGCGCCATGGGGTGGATGATTTCTCCTCATGGGTCCTTGAGGGCCTGGGAAAGGAAAGGCTTGCCGGCAAAATAAAGGCCGTTGACCCGTTCATGAACAGCACCGAAGGTGTAAGGGCGCATATTATCGAGGCCGTCGAAGACGAGCTGAGAAGTGAAATCGTTGGAGATACGCCATGAAAATCACCGTCCGCCTGATCGTATCCCTGGTCCTGGCAGTGGCGATGGTCACGGCGGCCTTTTCATTTTACCAGGTGGACAGGGAAAAAAGCCGCATGGCCAGCGATCTCGAGCTGAGGACCTCCATCCTCGCCGACAGCCTGCGGGGATCGGTGGCCAGACTTGTAAAAGAGGACCTCTCAGCGAGGCTCAAGTGGATTGTTGAGAGGTTCGGCAACCGGAAGCGGCTCGAAGGCGTCGCCGTATTCGACATGGAAGGCAATATCATAACCGTGACCCCGGAGCTTAAGCCCGGGATACCACAGCCGTTTCCGGAAGCGGTGAAAACCATGCTGGACAACAGCCCTTCCAGCAGGCTCATGGATATAAACGGAAAAGAGACTTATATCTATGTCCTGCCGCTCATGGCCAACGGGAAGATCAACGGGGCAATGGCCCTTTTCAACGATGCCTCCTACATCGATCTGAGGTTGAAGGAGATATGGAAGACCAACCTGATCCGGTTCCTGATATATACCATGCTCATTGTCCTCATAACGCTGGTCGTTGTGAGGTGGAGCATCACCGGCCCTATCGCCCGCATCGCCCAGTGGATGAGGGAGGTCAGGACGGACAAGGACAAAACGGGCCACCTCGCCCATCAATGTCCGAGAGGAGACATACTGGCCTCCCTGATAAATGAGGCGACCCATATGGCAAAAAGCCTTGCAACCGCGCGCGCCAAGGCGGAGGAAGCGGCAAAACTGAGTTTCAAGGCCGCTTCGCTCTGGAGCGCCAACCGCCTGAAGGAGCACATGCGGGCCGAGCTTGGCGGCAAGAAACTGTTTCTGGTATCGAACCGCGAACCTTACATGCACACTAAAACCGGGCATGAGGTGAGGTGCATCGTCCCCGCCGGGGGCCTTGTCACCGCCCTCGACCCCGTAATGCGGATATGCGACGGCCTCTGGCTCGCCCACGGCGGCGGAGACGCCGACCGGGAGACAGTGGACGCCTTCGACAAGGTGCGCGTCCCCCCGGAAGACCCGGCATATACGTTAAGGAGGGTCTGGCTTTCAAAGGAGGAGGAAAAAGGCTACTATTACGGCTTTTCCAATGAGGGCATGTGGCCGCTATGCCACATTACCCATACCCGTCCCGTCTTCCGCCTGGAGGACTGGGTCTATTACCAGAAGGTAAACGAGAAGTTCGCGGAGGCCCTGCTCAAGGAAATCGCCGATCAGGAGAGCCCCCTTGTATTGATCCAGGATTATCACCTGGCGCTTTTGCCCCTTCTTGTGAAGGAGAAGCGCCCCGACGCGAGGGTGGCGCTGTTCTGGCACATTCCATGGCCCAATCCGGAGGCGTTCGGCATCTGCCCATGGCAGCAGGAGATTCTCATGGGGATGCTCGGGGCGGACCTCGTGGGTTTCCATATACAGTACCACTGCAATAACTTCCTGGACACGGTGGACCGCTTTCTTGAGTCCAAGACCGACTGGGAACAGTTTTCGGTCAGCAGGAGCGGACATACTACACTGGTAAAGTCGTTCCCCATAAGCGTGGGCTTTGAAAATTTCACGGACAGGGAAACCGCCAGGCAAGAAAACGGGCCCCTAAGAGAGCGGCTCTTCAGGGAAACAGGGGTACACGCAAGGCTCCTGGGCGTGGGGGTGGACCGCATCGACTACACAAAGGGCATCCCGGAGCGCTTCAGGGCGATCGAACGCTTTCTGGATAAACACCCTGAATTCGTCGGGGAATTCACCTTCGTGGAGCTTGGGGCCCCCAGCCGCACGCATATCAAGAAATATCATGACCTCATGGCGGAAGTTGAGGAGACCGTCGAGAGCGTGAACTGGCGCTTCCAGACGAAGCAGTGGAGGCCCATCCTGTTCCTGAAGGCCCACCACAGCCATGAGGAGATCAGCCGGTTTTACAGGGCGGCCGATATCTGCATGGTCACATCCCTGCATGACGGAATGAACCTGGTCGCAAAGGAGTTCGTCTCCGCGCGCGATGACGAAGACGGCGTTTTGATTTTGAGCCAGTTCGCCGGCGCGTCAAGGGAGCTGACGGACGCGCTGATCATAAACCCCTACGATATAGAAGAAATGGCGGACGCCATCTACCGGTCGCTTTTGATGGAGCCGCGGGAAAAAAGCGAGCGGATGGCGCGTATGCGCCAGGTGGTGAGGGAGAACAATATCTACCGCTGGGCCGCGGACCTGATTACGGCGGCTGCCCGCCTGCGCCCTTCAGACGGCGGGGAATGAGAAAAACGGCCGGGCCGGTTTATTTTTTCGGGAGGGGCGCAAAAAACCCCCTCCGCGGGATATCGCCCGGCCGCAGGATAGCCCTCTTTCTCGATTTCGACGGCACGCTTGTGCCGATCCGGAAAGACCCCGCCCGGTGTGTCCTGTCCCCGGAGGCCAAGGGGCTTTTGCAATCGCTCGCGGATTCAGGCCGCCATTTCGTGACCGTGCTGAGCGGCAGGGCGCTCGATGACATCAAATCGAGGGTCGGCATACGCAATATCTGCTATGGCGGGAACCACGGGCTGGCCATATCGGGCAAGGGCATCCGGTTTGTCCATCCGGGTGCGGCAAGAGTTGTGCCAATCGTCGATAAAGTTGAACGCAGACTTGAAAAAGAGATCGCGCCCTTTGACGGGGCCTGGGTCGAGAGGAAAAAGTTTACCTTCAGCCTCCACTACCGCCTGGTTAACAAATCGGAAATCCCGCAATTAAAAAAAATCT
>JAJYGJ010000179.1 GCA_021790695.1 Nitrospirota bacterium
ACGGATACGCAGCGCCGCATCCCGCCCAAACCTTTTGCGCTTCGCCCTGAAGACGTCTCAACTGATCCTCTTGGGATACGACCGGAACCGCAGCGACCGGCATGAAAGGGGCGGGCAGATACAAACGCCCGGAATAATATCTGCCCGTGGATTGACCGGACTGTACCACTGACCCACTGCTAAATTTCTCTTGACGAGGTCCGTTTAATGTGGGATATTCAATTAGGATCAGGATATGGAACTGCTTTGTCGATAAAATAACGCCTCCTTGCGACTTCAATGGACCATCCCCATTTAAAGAACGACATTCATTATTCGGAGGTTTTTTTGTGAACTCCGTTAAGACGGTGAGGCGGATTTCGCTTTTTCTTTTTTGTTTGAAACCGAAAAAAATCAATCGGCAGAAAGGAGACTACTGAGATGTCCAAGAAGATTTATGTGGGGAACCTGTCTTACGCCGTCACCGAGGACGATCTCCGCCAGGCATTCGAAGCGATAGGCGAGGTCCAGTCGGTGAAGGTGATCAAGGATGAGGCGACGGGGCGTTCGAAGGGTTTCGGGTTTGTTGAGATGACCTCCGATGAGGATGCGGACAGGGCGATCTCGACCCTGGACGGCACAAAACTGCTCGACCGCGCGATGAAGGTGAGCGAGGCCCGCCCGCAGGCCGAAAGAGGAGGCAGGGAGCACAAAAAATCGTTCGGAAAAGGCAGGGACCAGAGCAGGTGGTAAGGGGGGAATAAAACAGAGAGGCCGGCGGATAAAAAACATCTCAGACGGTCTTGATGGGGACCTCCCTCACCGCGCCGTCTTCGATAATAAAGGCCCTGACGTCCGGATTTGCGCCCGCAAGCCCGATTATCAGGTAAACCACATCCCAAAAGGCGAGCGATACGTCCTTGGGCGAGGGGTAGGCGGGGCCGGACGGATGGCTGTGATAGATCGATAACATTTTCCGGCCGTCCCTCTTTATCTGCCTTTCGATTTCGAGCTGCTGCCGCGGATCGAGTTCGTAGCTTACGGCCGAGGCGTCCACATTGCGCCCCTGGTAGATGCATTCCGCGAGGCTTCCCTTTCCGGCCAGAATGCCGCAGACCTCCATGGGTCTGCCGGAGAGGGCGTGCCCGATCATCTGTTCATAGATGCCGGCCGGCATCTCTATCCCGCGCAAGTGACGGAATTCCTCCTTTCGGAGCCCGGCGGCCGGTTTGATTCCCGCCGCGTTCGTCAATCAAGCATATCCGGTCCGCGCACGCGTTCCGGGCCTTATCTTTGGCAATAACCCGCGTCGTAGTCCGCAAGCTCCGTAATGGTCGGGTTTTGACCGCAGACGGGGCAATCCGGGTTCCTGGGCACCTTCACCTTCCGGAAGGAAACCGCCAGGGCGTTATAGATGAGAAGGGTGTTTTTGAGCGGCTCTCCCTTGCCCAGTATGAGTTTCAGGGTCTCCGTCGCCTCGAGCGCTCCGATGACGCCGGGCAGCACGCCCAGCACCCCCGCCTCCTGGCATGAGGGGACAAGCCCCGGGGGCGGCGGCGCCTCGAAGAGACAGCGGTAACAGTGTCCCTCATGAGGGACGATAGTCGTCACCTGCCCCTCGAACCTCAGTATGGCGCCGCTCACGAGGGGTTTTCGCGCCAGGACGCAGGCGTCGTTTACCAGGTAGCGGGTAGGGAAGTTGTCGCTTCCGTCGATCACGATATCGTAGTCTTTCATGATGTCCATTATGTTGTCCTTTGTAAGCCGGCCCTTCATTGCTATCACCTTTACGTCCGGGTTAAGGGCCTCAAAGGTCTTTTTCGCGGACTCCGCCTTCGGCATGCCTATGGTGCCGGTGCTGTGGGCGATCTGTCTCTGGAGGTTGGAAATCTCCACCAGGTCGTCATCCACGATGCCAATCGTGCCCACGCCGGCGGCGCTGAGATAATAGCCGGCCGGGCATCCGAGCCCGCCGGCCCCCACCATGAGGACCCTCGCGCCAAGGAGTTTTTTCTGCCCCTTGCCGCCCACCTCCGGCAGGATGATATGGCGGCTGTAACGCTGGATCTGAAGATCGGTAAACTCCATTTCAGTCCTTCTCCTTCCGGATGAAAATGACCCACTGGTTCTCGCCGGTCCGGTCCACTTTGAGCACCTTCTGGCCGTGCTCCTCCATTGACCTGGGTATGTTGGCGGCGGCCCCGGGATAATCGAGGACTATCTCGAGCACCTGGCCCACCTCCATCTCCTCCACGGCCAGCTTGGCCTTCACGAAGGTATACGGGCAGACCAGCCCCCTGATGTCAATCTTCATGGACGGTTTCACTTCATTCCGCCCTGTCTCTTCCCGCATCCGCTCTCCCCCTTTTTTAATTCACGGTTGTTTATTAGAGCCATCCATCAGAAAATCGAAGAAAGATTCCGCCCGATTTTATAAAAGGAAATTTCCGGCCGGAATGACAGCTTTATCTGCAACCGTGAGGCGGCACATGAGGTTCTTTTAGTTTCTTTGCGGACCGATATGGAAACCATGTGGGTAAATCCTGCTTCAAAAGGGTTTTGTGTCCGCCTACCCGCCGCTTTCGACTCTTATCAGGCGGCTTTTGGCCGCCACGACCTTCAGGCCGTCTATCTTCCTCAAGGCCCGCCTTACGTTTTTTTCCTTCGCCTTGTGTGTGAGGATCACAAGGGGCACAGCCTCCCCTTCCCTCCGGTCTCTCTGGATGACGGAGGCGATGCTTATATCGTTTTGCCCGAGAAGGCCGGAGATTTTCGATAGCACGCCCGGCCTGTCCAGGGCGGCGAAACGGAAATAATACGTGCTCTGCACCTCGTCCATGGGGAGTATTTTCATAGGGGAAGACGCGAGGACCGGGCCGGCCTTGTGCCATGTCCCTGCCATGAGCCTTGCCGCAATGCCGGCGATATCGCTTACGACGGCGGAGCCGGTCGGCATGTCCCCCGCCCCCCGTCCGTAGTAAAGGGTGTCGCCCGTCTCCTTCCCGTTTACGTAAATTGCGTTCATTACACCGTCTACCTGCGAGATGAGATATCCCTTCGGCAGCATCGTGGGGTGCACGCGCATCTCCACGCGGCCATCCTGCGCCTTGGCGATCGCAAGCAGTTTTATCTTGAAGCCCAGTTCCGAGGCAAAGGCTATGTCCTGCCGCGTGATATCCGTTATCCCCTCCGTGTAGACGCTCTTGAACGAAAGCGGGATGCCGAAGGCAAGCGAGGCCAGGATCGTCAGCTTGTGGGCCGAATCCGCGCCGCCGACGTCAAGCGCCGGGTCCGCCTCGGCGTAGCCCAGGGCCTGCGCCTCACTGAGGGCCTTCGGAAATTCCACCGCCTCATCCGTCATCTTGGTGAGGATATAGTTTGAGGTGCCGTTCACGATCCCGTAGACGTGGTTTATCCGGTTTGCGACGAGCCCCTCGCCCAGGACCTTTATTATCGGGATGCCGCCCCCCACGCTGGCCTCGAAACCGACGCTGACGCCGCGCCTTTTGGCGGCGGCGAAAATCCCGGCGCCGTATTCCGCCAAAAGGGCCTTGTTGGCGGTGACGACGCTTTTACCGTTTCCTATGGCCCGCAGCATAAGCTCCCTGGCCACCCCGAGCCCGCCGATAAGCTCCACGACGATGTCTATCTCCGGGCCGTCCGTTACCTCTCTTGAGTCCGTCGTAAGCACGTTTTTGCCGAGCCTTATCCCGCGGTCTTTTTTGATATCGAGGTCCGCGATCTTCCTCAGGACGACGGGAAAGCCCAGGCGCTCCTCGAGGAGCCGGGCATTTTCAACCAGTATGCGGGCCGTGCCGCCGCCGACCGTGCCGAAGCCCAGAATGCCTACGTTTATCGCTTTTTTCTTCATTTTCAGCTATCCGGGGCGGGACTGGCCCCTTGAGACTGGCCCCCGGAACTCCTCGAAAATATTATCACAAAGGCGCGGTTTATGGCAAAAACGAGGAAGTTTTTTCGAACCTGGGCCTGCGCCACCGATGCGGGGCTGGGTATCCGCCTGTCCTCTCGCTCGGTCGCGCGGTTCCGGGGGTATACCCAACGGATCAGTTTAATTGTCTTCAGGGCGAAGCGCAAAAAGTTTGGGCAGGATGCGGCCCTGCGCATCCGTCCGCTTGCTCTCTCGCTCAAGAAGCAGGCGGACGCCAGCCCCGCAAATCGCCGCAGAGGCCGGCCCGGCCCCTTGCTTAAAGCAGGGATTTAAAAGGCGCTAACCGGGAGTATTCATAAAGGGTGGACATCGCCTTGCTCCGGACCCGGATGCCCGCCTCCTCAAGTATCGCAAGCGGGTTCAGGCCGCCGGTTATCGCAACCCCCGCCCTGTCCATCCCCA
>JAJYGJ010000082.1 GCA_021790695.1 Nitrospirota bacterium
AATGGCCCTTCACCCCGGCGCACGATAATTTTCCAATGGCCCTCGATGAAAAGACAAATCGCTTATTTATCGGGGCATGGGTCCCTGCGATACTGGCAACCTATGATGCACAGTCGGGTACACTGCTCGCAAGGACGAGAATATCGAGAGACGCGGATGATATGTACATCGATCAAAAAAAAACGGGCTCATCTATTGTTCTTGTGGGGCGGGTTTCCTTGACGTTATCTCGCAATGGAAGAATGGCTACAGGGTCATTTCAAAGATACATACTGCCCTCGGGGCGAGAACATCTCTGTTGATTCCACTGCAACATAGGATTTATGTTGCGGCTCCGGCTGAGAAAAGACATGCCGCCAGGATATTTGAGTATAAGACAGAATGAGATTTAACCGCGGATTCAGATATGCACTAACACAATAGACATTTGGCTGATAGCTTCCATGCTCAATTTTTCAAAATCATCTTTATCAAAAAAGTACCAGATGTCCCTTCGCAAAAGTTTCGAAGCGTATCAGTTACAAATGGTATAAAACAGTTTCATAAAATTGAAACCATAACAGACTTCTGGACGTATCTTTTCTTACGTGACGGTCAAGAAATGGGCCGCTCGCTGAAAAAAATATCATTAGAACTCCTCACAATGACCTCATTGCCAAAGGGTGCGGCTTCCCTCAAACGGATGTTTTGTATTCTTAGGAGAAAGGTGTCCGAACAGAGATTTACCCCAACCCCGGGGTCTCCAAGCTCGTCCAGGGCGTCACGAGGTGCTTGAGGGGCCCTTTGCCGAGCCAACCAGAGCACTATATCGTCCACCTGGCGCTTCCTGGCGGCCTCCATGAGCCTGTCCAACTCCGGGCGCCATCCTTCGCGCCGGACCGCCCGACGTCCACGTACTCGCCGACGATCTCCCAGCCGCGGGCCTGGCAGTATTCCCGCATGAGCCCTTTTCCCTTTCAATCCAATCCTTTATACTATCCGGAGCTTTTAATTTAAATACCCTTAAAAAGGAGGCTTTTTTTCATGGCAAAACCGATGACGAAGTCCCGGATCGCGGAGCACCTGGCTGAGAATGCGGAGATCAAGAAGTCCCAGGCGGTAACGGTCCTGAACGAGCTCGCGGCCCTCGCGTACAAGGAGGCCAAGAATACCTTTACGCTGCCAGGGATCGGGAAGATCGCGCTTGTAAAGCGCAAGGCGCGCACGGGCAGGAACCCCCGGACCGGCGAAAAGATAAAGATCCCGGCCAGGAAGGCCGTGAAGTTCAGGGTCGCCAAGGCGGCGAAGGACGCGATTCTGGTCAAAAACTCCAGCAAGTAGAGCTTTAATTCGTGCTATTTTAGGCCGATGCCGGCAGCTAAGGCGGCCTTATGTCTCTGCCTGGCCCTGCTTCCGGCGATCTACGAGTGCGCCTATCCGCTTGTGGTCGCCGCCTTCATCCTGACCGCTCCGCTGATTGTGTCCATCCTGGCCGTCGCCGGCGTTGTGGCCGTGGCTTTCGATATTCTGTTTTTTATGCGGTCTCGGCCGGGTCGGCTGACATCTGGCCTCCTGAGAGGCCCCAGGATCGACGATCCCCCCCCCGGGGGCCTCTACTATAGGTTTTTCTGGCACCGCCCAGTGCGGCGGCGCTGCGAGTCGTGGGTGTGCGGCGGATCCCGCCAAGGTCTTTAGGCATTAGAGGCGAATCTGGTCCGCACGGCCTAAATCCGGCCTCGCCAAATGCCCAGGAGTCGACGAAAGGGAGCAAAACCTAATGCGCCAGTCCCCCCCCCTCCTGATCGAAGCAATGTACGGATTCAGGTTATTATAATCATGGAGGTTTGTTTGCGACAAAGGACGCTGGAACTATTTTGGCGGCTGTTGAAACTCGCCGGTTCGACCGACAACCTGGAAAAGATGCTTCGCCGGACAATACAAAGAGAGGGCCCGGTCCGCCAGAAGCCCGCTTTTTGCCCGGAATGCAAGACCGAAATCGACATTCTTGACCCGGACGTGAGGGTACGCGCGCTAAATGTATATCAATTGTGATACAATAGAAATGTTTTAAAGGAGGTGAGGTGTTATGTCGAAGACAGCGATGATTACGACGAGAGTAGACCCCGGCTTAAAGACCGATGCCGAAAAGGTATTGCGCGAACTGGGGATCAGCACGACGGAGGCGATAAACCTCTTCCTGTCCCAGGTGCGGCTGCGCAAGGGCCTGCCTTTTGACGTGAAAATACCCAACAAGGCCACCCTGAAGGCCATGAGGGACGCGGAAGAGAGACGGGACCTCACGGAGAGCGAAAACGCCGAGGACATGTTCAGGAAGCTTGGCATATAGAAATGCCCAGGCCCCTGTATTCCAGGCAGTTCAGGAGAGACGTAAAGAAGATTCAGAAGGCTGGCGGCAAGGATTTGGAGAAACTTAAGACCGTTGTGCGAATGCTTGTAGAGGGCAAGCCGCTTGAAAGCAAATACGTCGACCATCCTCTCGGGGGAAACCTGAAAGGTTACAGAGACTGTCACATAGAGCCGGACTGGATATTGCTTTACCGGATAGACAAAGGCGCGCAGGAGATTACCTTTGTCCGCACGGGCAGCCATTCGGATCTGTTTGGATAAAATGGTCTTTCTTTTGTGCTCCTGGTCACATATTCCTTCCTAAATGCAAGATTTTTCTTGATTCTCTTGACACCCCTCCTCTGGCTGTGATAAGAAAGAGTCGTAAGGAATAAGGAAATGATAGCAGGAACACTCATAATAATCGGCATAATAGCCGCGATCTTCGCGGGTTTCTACTTCCTGATCGCCAGGCCCATGCGTAAGAAGTACGGGAAGGGCGTCAAAGCTTACAGGCCATTTGATGTAGAAGAGTTTGGGTACAAAAAAGAGTTTGGGGACGTTGAGACTGTTGATATACTGGACGATCCCGCATTTAGCGACATGCCCGGGAATGTTTTCCACATTCCCCTCATGACCGACTAGTCTCCCTTCTCTCGGGATTAAGGGATTTTCAGGGGCCTCCTCAATGAGGGCCCCTTTCTATTTTTACCGTTGGCTACTCGATCGGCCGGTTTGCGGGATCATTTATCGGCCCGCCAGGCTGGTCATGGTGAAGCAATTTTTTTGCGGCCTCCTCAGCGGTCGCGGGCCCTGCGCTCGCGCCGTAATTTTTAGCCCTGGCCGCCAGGGCGTTCGTCTGAAGGGCCGAAGTGTAGTCCTGGAATTTCTCCGCCATAAGTCTATCCGTCTGTTCCCTGTTGAGCCCCTTCGCCTCCGCTTCGGAATAAGTATTCTGCAATAAATCCGCAGCGCGCGTGGCCAAGAGACTATATTGTTTTTTGTCCTCTCTTGCTCCTCCTACGCTGCCCGTCGCCGATGTGTTCACGCCGGCGTGGAAAATAGGCATATCCCTCCCAGTCCCGACTCCAGCAGAAGCGGAGACCTGGGCGTCGCCTTTTGTGTAATTGAGAGAGACACCGGTTCTCGTCAGAAACGCGCCCATGTTTTTCGCCCAAGGATCCACCACGGCCATGATAGCCGCCTTCCTGCCATTCTTGTCAAGATAAGGGTTCGATATACCGTGGACAAGAGAGGTATCGCCGTTCAGGGCCATCTGGCTGGCAGTCGAATCTATTACCGTGCCTTTGCCGATATGGGTCTCGTCAATCTGGTCGTTAATCACCTTCGCCCCGGTCTCCTCCCTCAACCCCGTATCGATCCTGGTCCCGGCAAGGGTCTTGTTGAGGTTTTCACTGAGGACCTCGCGGCCCCTTTTGACATTTGAGAAATCCCGCTGGAAGACCTCTCCCCCGGAGGCCGCCTGGAAAGAGGTGAGCATGCCCGCTCCGTCCGTGGCCCAGGAGAGGTCGACGGGCTTGCCTTGAGCGGAAAGCTTGTCAAGCTCCTTCGCCGTGCCGCTCATGCCCTCCTGGTCCAGTGCCTGAGCGAAGGTCCGGAGTTTCTCCCCCGACATCTGCGCGCGGTGGGTGGACATCAGGGTTTTGCCGTCCGCCGACATCGTCGTAGTGTCGATGCCGCCCGTCCTGGAGTCGGCAAAAGAAATGTTTCCGTGGTGGGCCGCCAGGAACTCCATGGGTGCCATCCCCTGGGCCCTGGCCACCGCATCCAGCATCCTGAACTTTTCGTACTCGTTCTCCATTTCCCTTTGGGTCTTGAAGGCCAGTCCGGAGCCGTCCGGACCGGTTGCCTCAAGTCCAGCCTTCTGGCCGGCGGTCTGGGCCCCGCCCATCGTGCCCATGGTCGCAAAAAACCCGGAGGCGGCCTGGTCGAAGGAGGAAGCTCCCGTGAGCTTGCCATAGGTGTTTAGATCGGAA
>JAJYGJ010000226.1 GCA_021790695.1 Nitrospirota bacterium
TTCCGATCTACCGGCAATCGCCGCCAGGACGTCCAGATGGACGAGGACGGCGAACTCGGCCATGATCCCGTCCGCCGCCGCGCGGACGAGTTTCCCCAACTCCCTCAGGACCCGGATTTCCTCCGCCCTGGCGTCGGCCTCCAGGTTCTCAAGTTCATTTGTGGGGGCGATTATCTCAAGGGGCTCCACGAACGCGGTCTCTCCGCTCCTGGAGACGTCATGGGCCACGCCCGGCACCTGCCCCTTGGAATCCATTCGCACGGGGATCACCCATCTGCCGGACCTCCGCGTGATAAAATCATCCTGCAGAAAGACGGCCGTCCTTTTATCCATTATCAGCTCTTCGAGTTTTTTGTTTATCCTGGCCAGGAGCCGGCGGATACCCGCGCGAAGCCCGGCAAGCCGCGCGGAGGCGGCGTCGCTGATGCCGCCGTCGGGGTCTATGGATATCTCGATCCGGGCCGCTATCTCCGGGAAGCCGGTCAGGCCGCCGGCCAGCCCGGCCAGAAAGGCCGGGGCCGCGCCCGCCTCGCGTATGCGGTTGGCGACCGCCCGCATGATCCTGAGTGCGTTTGATACATGAATAAGCTCGGGGGGCTCGACGGCGGAGCCCTCGGGCCGCAGCCGCTCCACGATAGCGGTAATGTCTTCGAAACCGGAGATCGGAAGCGGCCGGCCGTCGGAGGACAGCCGCCTTATCTCCGAAACCAGCGAGAGCCGCCTCTCTATGGCGGCCCTGTCCTCCAGGGGCCGCACGCCCAGGAGCGCGGCGCGCGAGGCGGCGCTGTGCGCGCGCACGGCCGCGGCCCCCAGTATCTTGTCGAATTCGAGCGCGCGCAGGGTCTCTTTCTTAATCATCTTTTCCGGCGGGGGCGTACTTCTCCCTTGATCTCCTGAGCCTTCTTTGCTTCTGTTTGATTGCCTTCCGGCGGGCGGGGCCCGCTTCGCCCAAGCCGCCCGGGCCCCCCGGGCCGGAGTTCAGGGCCTCCAGTTTCCCGGCAAGCTCCCGTCTGGCCAGGAACCTGTTTACGGACTGGCTCCTCTCCCTCATGCATTTGACTTCCACGCCCGTGGGCAGGTGTTTCAAGTATACGCAGGAGGCGGTTTTATTCAGTTTCTGGCCGCCGTGGCCGGAGGAGCGGATGAACTTCTCAAGTATGTCCTTTTCCCGGATGCCCAGGGCCTGCATCTTCTCCCTGAGCAAACGGTTTTTCTCCTCGCTTACGGCAAACTCGGGCATCTCCTATTATAAAGCCGGAGGCCTCTTTCCCGCCATGTGCCTGTACATCTTGAGCCCGATTGTGCTGACGAGGACGTAGAAAAGCCCGACCGCGAGTTGAAGGACCATCTCCGAAGGGCCCGAAATGCCCAGATAGAGCCTGCTGATGCCGATAACCAGAAAGGCGAACATCGAGACCCCGGGCAAAAAGACGCGAAGCGCGTGCGAAGACAAAAGCCGCCCTGCTATATAGGCCGCCATCGCGTAGGCGACGACTATCACAATGAAGTAACTGCCGTGAAGGTAGGCCCTGGATGCAAGCAGGCCCCGCACGGCGGGCAGGCTGCCGATTGCGTGCGTCTGCCAGCGGGCGATGAGCAGGCTGCCGGCGAGCGTTGCGGCATAGGTGAAAAGATGGACGAAATCCCTCTTCCAGAAAAGATAGAGCATGAGAAGGAGGCTGCCCGCCGCTATCGCTTCCACGCTGCCCGCGTAGCCGGCCCAGAGCATGATCCGGGTGGCCTGCGGGCTGCGGAGATAGACGATGCGTCCGGCCAGGAAGTGTTCGAATTGCCGGAGTGCGCCGCTTTCGGCCGCACGCCCGGCGATCCAGCCAAGCAGGCGGGCAAACCCCGCGCTCGCGGCCGTGGCGAGGACAAGATGCGCGGCCAGATAATAAGGGGGCGTCACGCGTCGCCACGAGGCCTGGATGCCCGGGTGCGCGGCCAGAAAACGGCCGATCCCGGAGAACCCGAGGAAGGCGGCCCATGCCCCGTGAAGGCGGGATGAAATCCAGTCGTGCCAGCCTCCCATCTTCTTCGAGACATAGCCCGCCAGGACGGCGACCGCTATCAGCAGCAGCAGAACCAGCCCGGACCGTTCGACCCAGACTTCTATCAGCCTCAGGTGCCGCCCGAAAAAATAGCCCAGGAGGGTGAAGGAAAAAGTCCAGACTATGACCGCCGAAAGATCATAGGGGAAAAATCTCCCGTAGTTCATCTCTCCCAGGCCGGCGCTGAAAGGGGTAAGGGAGCGCGCGAAGCTTATGAACCTGCCTATGAATATGGTGCTTCCGCCGTGGCGCGCGAAGTACTCGTCCATTTTTTGTATGTGCTCGCGTTTTATGAGCAGGAAGCGGCTGTGCCGGTGGAAATAGCCCCTGCCCAGCGTCCTGCCCGTCAGGTAGCCGATGTTGTCGCCCAGAAGCCCGCCCATGGCGATCGATGCGATGGTGTACCTGATGTCCAGGATCCCGCGGGCCGAAAGGAAACCCACGAAGACGGCCCAGGTTTCACCCGGGAAGACAAACCCGGTGAAGCCGGCCGTCTCCAGGGACGCCACCACGCAGATGATGGCGTATGCCCAGTCGCCCAGGCCCTTTATGTACGAAGAGAGGCCCTCCAGGATGGATGTGATGTCCAAGGGTTTAGTGTGTGCTCCTTTGAACGGCGCATCTTCGATTATGAGCCCCGGGATTCAATTACATGATACCGGAACCCGCGGCCATAGACCAGAAACCAGTAAACCGGCCCGGGGGCCTCAGCGTCAGATTTGCGGGGCTGGTATCTGCCTGCTCTTTTATCTGACGCGTCTGATTCTGTTTTTTTGCCGTCATTCCGGAGGTATTAATCCGGAATCCGGCGACTTTACAAATTTTTTCGATAAAAAGCAAAGTTCCTGGATACCGGCTAAAGACATGCCGGTATGACGGACAAAAGAATAAAACCTGCCTGCCCCACGTTTTTGACGCGGGCCCGCGGCCCAGTTTGGGCTTGCAAAAGCAAAAAACGCAATGTTAAACTTTTTTGATGGGTGGGGTGAGGGAGGCTAAGACAGCCGGCCTTCTATTGAGGGTTGTAGCCAAGAGTGCGGACGTGATAATAATCCTTGCCGTTGCCGAATTTCTCCCGAAAGCGGGCTTTCTGGCCGGAGTGGGCTACATGCTCATAGGCGATGGACTTTCAGGCGGCAGGAGTCTCGGTAAGCGGCTCCTTGGGCTTGTGGTGCTAAACAGGGAAGGCTCCGCGTGCCAGGTAAAAGAGTCCATACTGCGCAATATGATCTTGGGGGGAGGTATAATCCTCTGGAAGGTGCCGCTTATAGGCTGGATGCTGGCGGCGGTCGTATTCGTCCTGGAGTTCATAATCCTTGTCGGCAGCCCGGAGGGCAGAAGGATAGGGGATGAGATTGCTAATACCCGGGTTGTCGAAGCAGCCCGGATTGAGGAGGCCGTTTGATGTTTTTCAATAAGATAATGGGTTGGTTTTCCAACGACCTGGCTATTGACCTTGGCACGGCGAACACGCTGGTTTTCATAAAAGGCAAGGGGATTGTCTGCAACGAGCCCTCGGTCGTCGTTGTAAGGAAAGACAATAAAAAGGTCGTGGCGGTCGGGGCCGAGGCCAAGCGCATGCTCGGCAAGACGCCGGCCAGCATACATGCCATAAGGCCGATGAAGGAAGGGGTCATAGCGGATTTTGACGCCACCGGGGAGATGCTCAAATATTTCATCGCGAAGGTCCACAACCGGCGCGGTTTCGTCTCGCCGAGGGTCATAATCGGGGTGCCGTCGGGCATTACGCAGGTGGAGCAAAGGGCCGTCAAGGACGCGGCGCAGGCGTCGGGGGCCAGGGAGGTGTATCTCATAGAGGAGCCGATGGCCGCGGCGCTGGGCGTGGGACTTCCCGTAGGGGAGCCCTCCGGCAACATGATAGTGGACGTGGGCGGCGGCACCACGGACATAGCCGTCATCTCGCTGGACGGCATAGTCATAAGCAAGGTGGCCCGTGTCGGCGGCGACAAGATGGACGAGGCCATCATGGCCTACATAAAAAGAAGGTATAACCTAATGATCGGGGACCGCACGTCGGAGGTCATAAAAATAGAGCTTGGGGCGGCCTGCAAGTTCGACCACCGGGAGCCCAAGACGATGGAGATAAAGGGCAGGGACCTGGTCTCCGGCATCCCCAAGACCTTCACCATCAACGAGGACGAGATCATGGAGGCCCTGCAGGAGCCGGTGAACATAATAATCGAGACGATCAAGGTCGCGCTCGAAAACACGCC
>JAJYGJ010000054.1 GCA_021790695.1 Nitrospirota bacterium
CTTCTTCAAACCCATGACCCGGAAACCGCGCGCCTTCTCGCCCCCTCGGACACAAGGAGGATAGTCCGGGCGCTGGAGGTCCTTTTAAAGACCAAAAAGCCCATTTCGGTGCTTAAGGGCTCATCGGCCCCCCTGCCATACGATTTCATCAAGACGGGCCTCACGAGGGCGAGAGACGAGCTTTACCGCCTCATAGACGAAAGGACGGAGAGGATGCTCGAAGCGGGGCTCCTCGATGAGGTCAAAAAAGTCCTGGGCCTGCCCCGGCCGCCTTCAAAAACGGCAATGCAGGCCATCGGATACAAGGAGATCGGGGGCCATCTGAACGGACTGTACTCTTACGAAGAGGCCGTCCGGCTCATAAAAAGAAACACCAGGCGCTATGCCAAGAGGCAATTCACCTGGTTTAAGAAGGAAGAGGGCACAATATGGGTGGATGTCACGGGCCTGACTTCCCCGGAGGCCGTATACGGCAGGCTGAGAGGTGCGCTCCTTGAATCCCATCCGGAAATTTTCACCCCCCCGACCTGACCGGAGCATGCCCTGAAATGCATTGCCCCCTGGAACTCAAAATTGATTCTGAAGCAATTTGAGAATAGGTTCTAATCCGCCTCCAGCAGCGTCATGAACTTGTTATGATGGTCTTCTTCCGCGCTCAGGATTTCCTCGAAGAGAGTCCTCGTTGTCACGTCTTTTTCCGCGTCGGCCTTGACAATGATCCTCCTGTAGAGCGCTATCGCGTCTTCTTCGGCCTTTTTATCCAGGGAAAGCATGGATTTGATGGTATCGCCCACCGAAATCGGGGTGGGTTTGGTCGTAGGCGAGCCGCCCAGGTAATCGAGCCGGTCGGCTATGGCCTCGGCATGTTTCATCTCGGCCATCGCGACCTGCTTGAAGACACCCCCCACGCTTTCCGAGTTTACGCCCCGGCAAACGACGTGCTGCCACATGTACTGTATGCTTACCTGCAGCTCATTTGCGATCGCCTCATTCAACATGTCAAGAAGTTCCTTGCTTGCCATCAGCACCCTCCGTTATTGAAGATTCCCGGCGGCCTCCGCCGAATCTGATTACATCCTCATCGCTTGTATCCTCATCAATTGTATCCAACGACGGTGACTTGTAAGGGGTGACTTGTCAGGCAAAAAAACGCCGTCCGGCACGCGTGATCAAACCTGGATGACGGAGTCTTCTCCCCCGAACTCGTTTTTTATGTACTTGTCCGCGCACCAGTCGTTTTCCCACTGGGTGTCGTCTATCAGGTATTTGAACCTGTACTCCCTGTTGCTGGGCAACTCGAGGGTGAGGGAGAAGGAGCCGTCTTTCTGCTTGCTCATTATATCGGCGTTCCTGTCCCAGTCGTTAAAGTCCCCCACGACGGCTATCTTGCCTGCCTCCGGCGCGGCCTCCTCGGGCAAAAAGAAGGTCACCTTGCAGGTCTGGCGGTTTTTGCCGTAATTTTTCTTCAGCCCCTCGGCAACAGCGACTTCTTCGCCGCTTTCCTTGCGGTATTCCTCTGAATGTTGCCTTTTCTCGGTCGTCTTTTTCATGAAACGGATCCTCCATCCAACAAAAATTTTACGCTCTAACAAATTCTCCCACAAAAAAATCATTTTTCAAGTACCTTCCGGGGCGGGTAATTGGTCACCATCCATTGGCGCGAAGCGGCGGGGATATGTTATAAAGAATGTCCTATGAAAATTGCGATAACCGGGTTCTCAAATGCGGGAAAAACAACGATATTCAACGCCCTTACGGGGGCCCGGCTTGAAACCACGGCCTATCCGTCCGTCGGAGGCGAACCACGTCTGGGCGTAGTGGCCGTGCCCGATGAGCGGGTGGAGAGGCTTCAGGCCATCTGGAAGCCCAGAAAGACCACCCATGCGACCGTGGACTATGTCGATTACATGGGTCTTACCAAGGGGGACCCGAAGCAGAATGCGAAGGTCCACGCCCTCATAAAGGACGCCGACGCCCTCCTGCAGGTGGTGAGGGCCTTTGAGGACCCCGCCGTCATACACCCGCTTGGAAAGGTCGATCCGCTCCATGACCTCCGGGAACTGGAGGCCGAGCTTGTCCTGGGCGATTTCATGCTGGTCGAAAAAAGGCTCGAAGGCATCGAGGAGTCGATAAGGAAAGGCCGCAAGGAAAAGGTGAGCGAGGCCGAGCGGTCGGTCCTTCTTAAATGCAGGGAGGCCCTTGAAAGCGAACGGCCTCTTCGGGCGCTAATTGCCGGCCCCGGGGAACTGAAGGCGGTAAGGCACCTGGAATTTCTTTCCCTGAAGCCCGAAGTGGTCCTTTTCAACGTGGCCGAAGGCGAGGCCGGCGGCCCTAATGCGGACTCTCTCGTCCGGGACGCGCGCGGCCTGCTCGATGAAAAGGGCTCCGCCGCCACGCCGGTCCTCGCGATATCCGGAAAGATCGAGATGGAGATAGCCCAGCTTCCCCCCGAAGAGCAGAAGGCGTTTCTCGAAGACCTGGGGATCGAAGAGCCCGCGCTCCGAAAGCTCATACGCGTCTCCTATGAGCTTTTGGACCTTGTCAGCTTCTTCACGGCAGGGGAAGACGAGGTAAAGGCCTGGACGATAAAAAAAGACACCCCCGCTCCCGCGGCGGCCGGCAAGATACACTCCGATATCGAGAAGGGTTTCATCCGGGCCGAGGTCATTTCCTATGACGATTTCATCGGCAAAGCCGGCGCCTCCATGGCCGAGGCCAGGAGGCTCGGGCTGCTCAGGCTGGAGGGGAAAGACTATCTCGTGAAGGACGGGGACATTATTAATTTCAGGTTCAACGTGTAATCAATCCCACGCCCCATCTTTAAGGGGTGGAATTAGAACCTGTCTCAGAATTGATTCTGAAGCGAAAGAGAGAGCCAGAAGCGATTTCGAGATAGGTTCTAGATCAATTCGCAGTCCGCGTAAACAAAAAAATGGTCCGAGGCGCGGCGCGCAACCGGCCACCACGGCGTGCCCTCCGGTGCGAACACCTCCGGCCCGCCCATGCTGAAGTGCCTGCTTGAAGGCAGGATGTAATCGAGTCTCGCCTTCAACAGCCCGGGGCCATCCCCCGGAGGGTCCTGGACTCCCCCGCCCTCGAGAAATGTCTCCCGGCGCGTCTTCCGGTAGATGATATTGCCGTCTTCCAAAAGCCCCCTCGTGATGTCATTCGTCCCGATGCCGGTGTCGGGATCGACATTGAGGTCCCCGATCACCACAAAAGGCCCGCCAGCGGGACTGGTCCCCGCTAACCCGTCGATATAGCTTTTCAGAAACCGCACCTGGTCGGCGTTTCTCCTCAGGTTCACATATTCCCGCAGGGGAACGGTCGGGTGCACCAATATCGAGTGGACGACCGTGCCGTATCCGGCTTCAATGGGAAGATCGAGAAAAGAGGTGCTCCAGAGCGGATAGTCCCGCGGACAGGAAACGCGCGCGCAATAGCCTTCGGGCAGGGCCCCCCACGAGACGTCCTTGAGGTTCCTGATCCCATCGAAGTCGATCCTGGGTCTGCTCAGGCAGGCTATGCCGTACTGCCCCCTGAAGCGCCCGTAGCCCTTGTAGTCGTAAGGATGGGAAAATCCCGTCGGGACCCCGGAGTTGGTCTGCCCGATATAAAAAAAGGGATAATCTACCGGGTCTTCGCCTTTTTTAAGGAAATTTTCCACGAAGGCCAGCGGCGCGTCGGGATGCGCCTGCATCTCGTCGATGGACAGCACGTCCGGCAAGAATCTTTTTATGATCCTTGCCGCCGCCAGGGCCTGCGGGTTTGCCGGGTCCAGGAGTTTTTCCATGGTCAGGTCCCGTATGTTGAACTGGCCGAAACGTATTTTTATCCCCGCCATTGATCTTCCCCGCGGGAATCTAATGCAAGGAATTTTTCATTTTTTATATTCGCTCGCTTGAACCCCGCGGCAAGTCCTGCGATACGCAGGACAATACGCCCGCTATCCATTATTAAGGGGTTGGGGCCGGAAAATTGAGCAGGAAGGTCGATCCCTGCCCCGGACTGCTCTCCACGGATATGGAGCCGCCGTGCTCCTCCATTATCTTCTTGCTGATGGGCAGGCCGAGGCCGGCCCCCCCCTTGGCCGCCTTTGTGGAAAAAAACGGCTCGAATATCTTCTCCATCAGTTCCTCATCCATGCCCTGCCCCGTGTCCTTTATCTTCACCGTGACATGCGGCTTTTCCTCTATCAGGGTCAGAGCCACTTCCACCCGGAGGCTTCCGCCTCCGGACATCACGTCGACGGCGTTTACGATGATATTTTCAATGGCC
>JAJYGJ010000049.1 GCA_021790695.1 Nitrospirota bacterium
CCATATCGGCCATTCAGCGAAGGCTCAAGATCGGATTCAACAGGGCCGCAAGGATTGTCGAGCTGATGGAGGAAGACAGCCTTATCGGCCCCGCGCGCGGGGCCGGAAAGCCCAGGGCGTTCCTGGGGCGAAAACAGTTTTAGTGTAGCGAGTCCAACGCTTCTTTACATATATGTTCGAGTGTTTTGGCCGTCATTTCCGCGTGTAGTAAGCGGAATCCAGCGACGTTGTCTTATGGCCGGCAAAAATCAAAGTCACTGGATTCCCGATTAAGACCTCGGGAATGACGAAAAACGGATTTCCTGGAGCAAAGAGATTTAAGACGCACTGCACTGGGGGGCGGTCAGGAAACGAACATGAGCGTTTCGCGGGAAGTCTCGATAGTGACCGGGCTTTTACCGATATAGTCCCCGTCGGCCTGGATGTGCGCCACGTCCCGCACGTCCACCCTGCCGCACCGGAGATAGGCCACGTCCCTGAACGCCGTGTGCCTTCCGGTTACGATACCGAAGGCGTACCTGAGGACGTCTTGCCTCTTTCTTCCGCGCATGACGACCGCGTAGAGGTCCGGGTTTTCGAGGCTTGCATCCGGGGCCGCCCTGGGGTATCCCCCGTACCTGGCCCCCTTGCAGACGATCAGGCTTGAAAACTCGAACGGGCGGCCGTCGATGAAGGCCTTTTTCGGGGCCGGGTCCCAATCGAGAAGGACCCTCAGCCCGCCCGCGAGATATCCGGCCTTGCCGGTAAAGCTCTTTAGTTTCCTGCTTACGTTATAAACTGCCTCGGCGTCGAACCCCACCCCCGCCATGAGGAAAAACTTCCTCGTTACCCCGTTTGGAAAGGCCATGCCGCCTACATATAACCGCCGCGGACGGCCGGCGATTATCCGTCCGACGGCCCCTTTGACATCCTCCGGGATTTTCATCTCCTTGGCGAGCACGTTTGTGGTCCCGGCCGGTATGATCGCCATCGGGACGTCGCCGCCCGCAAGGCCGTTCATCACCTCATTGAACGTGCCGTCTCCGCCGGCCGCGACGACCAGTCCCGCCCCGGCAAGCGCCGCGCCCCTTGCGAGCGCGGAGCCGTGCCCCGGGGCCTCCGTCCGGAGTATCTCCACGTCCCATCCGGCGCGGCCCAGAAGCCCCGCCGCCTGTTCAATCTTTTTTGCGGAGGATTTTCTTGCCGCGGGGTTTGCGATGATCGTGAGCCTGGAAGAACCCATGGAGAGTGATTATATCCCCGACAGGGGAGATTTTTCCAACTATCACGGGCGTTTCCTCGAGATAACTTATCAAATCCCCCGCAGCCGCGGCATCCCCCAGGAAAAATGCCCTGCCGCCCTCCGGGCTGCCCTTCTTTTTTATGCGGGGCAGCCTTATATAACCGAAGGCCGGGGAGGCCACGTAGCCGGTTGTGTAATCCGGGTCGTCGGAGATGCACAGTTCAGCCGCAATTCCGGGGGCGGCGGCCACTTTCGAGGCCAGCACCAGGGCGTCTTTCACCCTGGGATGGTCCATGTTTTTTTGCGAAAGGGCCAGGCCGAGGCTCCGCATAGCCCCCTTTGAAATGCCGAGCATCGAGGCGCGCACGCCCCTTTTTTTGTCCGGCTCAAACCTTTTCCCCTCCGCCCGGTCCAGGAGCGCCGCCCCGCGCATACCCCCGTTGGCCAGTATCCGGAACGCCTTGCCGGCGGCCTTCCCGGAGACCCCTGACGAAGACAGGAGCCGGGCGGCCTTTCTCCTGGCGTCCGCCGGGCCCCTCGTCCGCAGCGTCCACACGGGAAGCGCTCTTATGATGAGAGGCTGGCTTTGAACAAGCTCCACCCCGAGCCGGAGCGCATCGGGTTTGCCCTTCGAATGTCGCATGGCCCTGCCGATATAGGCCAGGAGGGCGGGGCCAACGTCTTTTTCCTCGAATATCCCCTCCGCCCCGGATATGTGCGCCCGCCCCCGTTGGGCGCGCATGCGGACCGAATAGAGTTTTTGTTTTTTTGGCTTTGGCTCTGTCATGGGGGCCAGGCCTTTCTACCCGGCCTCGAGCCCCTGCTCCCGGATCAGGCGGAGGTCCGCCTCCAGGGAGCTGCCCTTCTCCGTGAGGTAGTCGCCGATCAAAAGCCCGTCCGCGCCGGCCCTGAAGACGAAATCGTTGAACTCGCCCAGGCACTGCGGCCTGCCGCCGCAGACGCGTATCTCTTTTTCGGGCAGCAAAAACCTGTAAAGGCTTATGATCTTCAGCGCCTCGAACGGTGAAAGCATCGTAAGGCCTCCAAGCGGCGTGCCGGCGACCGGGATGAGGAAATTCAGGGGTACGGAGTCCGCGGCTAGTTCCCTTATCTGAAACGCCATCTCCACCCTGTCCTGCCACTGCTCGCCCAACCCGAAAATCCCGCCGCAGCAGACCGAAAGCCCCGTTTCTTTCGCGGCGCGGATGGTGCGGAGCTTGTCGTCATAACTGTGCGTCCCGCAGACCTCCGGGAAAAAACGGGCGGACGTCTCGAGGTTGTGATGGTAACGCTCAAGCCCGGCGTCCCTGAGGAGTTTCAAATCCGCCGCTTCGAGCAGCCCCAGGGTCGCGCAGGGCAGAAGCCCCGCGTCCCGCACCAGGCCTACGGCGCGCGCTATGCCTTCAAGCTCCCTCCGGCCGGGACGCCTTCCGCCCGTGACGATGCAAAACCTCCTGGCGCCGTAGTCCCTGGCCCGGAGCGCGGCCCGGAGTATCTCTTCCCCGCCCATAAGGGGATAGGTCTTTATGCCTGCCTGCGAGCGCGAGGACTGGGCGCAGTAGGAGCAGTCCTCCGCACAGCCCCCGGACTTGGCGTTTATTATCGAACAGAGGTCCACCCGGTTGCCCCGGAAGGCCTCCCGGAGACGGTTTGCCCCCGCGAAAAGCGCGAATATGGCGGGCCCGCGGCTTCCGGCGAGAAAAAGCGCCTCTTCCATGGAGACATGCCCTTCTGAGGTCACGCCGCCGCGTGAAAGTATCCTTTCAGTTATGGCCCCGATCACGGAAATATTCTGGGGCAGGGAAGACGGATTGTCAACCATGCCCGGGTTTCGGTTTACGAGGGTTAATGACGAGAAGGTCTGGAACCTGTCTCAAAATCGGTTCCGAAGCGAAAGAGAGAGGAAATCATGGCAGTAAATTTTACCCTGAAGTGGGAAGAAGGGGGAAATCGCCCGGAGGCGAAGCAGTCCCGCCTGGGCGGGACAGCCGGAAGCGATTTTGAGATAGGTTCTAAAATCTTATCGAGAACCCCCTGAATCCTCCCTGTGAAGGCCGCCACCGGACTTCGGCGTCGCTGACGTTTGCAAACGAGGGCCCGGTGCGGCACCTCCTGATGGCCTCCTCGACAGTCTCCTTGCCGCCCTCGAAGACGGCCTCCACGCTTCCGTCCGGCAGGTTTTTCACCCACCCGTCCAGGCCGAGGGATTCGGCCACCCTCGCCGTAAACGCGCGGAAATTGACCCCCTGCACCCTGCCCCGGAATATCACGCGGGCCTGCGCTTTTTCCATGATGAAGATTATAACAGTCCACGGGGTTCAAAAGGCGGCAAAGACCGCCGCCGCAAATTTCAAAAAGGGCAAAAAATAAAGGATTGCGCCAGCCGTAAACTTTGAGATAATTGGGTATGGTGCGGATTTGAAAAGCGCGGGCTTGAAAACAATCAAGGGAGCGTGATTCCCGGGAAGGGGAAAATTTCATGATAAACATGAAAAGCGTGAAACTCGTTCTTTTTTTCGGCGTGCTCGGGGTAGGGATGCTGGCCGGTTTCAGCATAGGTTACGACCACGGGGTCATGGACGCCAGCTCCAGGGCGCATGCCGCAGCCTTGAAATTCTATGACAATTTCAAGGTGAATACGGAAAAGGGACGCGTCTTTTCCCTGTGGGATTACGAGGTGATACCGATACCGGGCAAGGCGGTGAAAATCTGCGCCAGCGGGAAGTGATTTGACATCCGATACCGTTTTTGATTTAATGGATGGCGAGGGCCGTCCGGGCCTCCATGGGAGGCGCCACTGTCCTCTTGAACTGTCGCAAGCCTTGCAGGCGCCCGATATTGAAAAGGGCATAACAGGGAATCCCGTGGGAATCGGGAGCGGTCCCGCCGCTGTAACCGGGGACAAAAACCTTCGGTATTTGGCCACTATGCCCTTTAAGGGGCATGGGAAGGCGGAGGTGAGGATGAACCGGGAGCCAGAAGACCTGCCTGCGGGTCATTGAGGCCTTGACGCAAAGGTAAAGGTCCTTATCGCGAGGCCGGGCGTGGAAAACCCG
>JAJYGJ010000191.1 GCA_021790695.1 Nitrospirota bacterium
ATCTGGGGGGAATTTTTCTCATCATACTCGCCCGCCCGATCCCGTGAAAAGACCACGGGCAACAGCGGAGCGGCCCCCGTTTAAAAACCTTAAATATTAATAATATAGAGAGCCCAATGGTTATGTCAACCGAACCTGACCCTATTTTATAATAGATTGCCCCCGCTTTTTACCGGGACTGTCTCAAAATCGGATATTTGGTTGAAAAGGTTTGAAAATGGATCCCCGGCCTTCACGGGAATGACGCCAAAAAGGCCTTAAAACTCCCCGGAGAGACGTCATGTCCCGCCGGGGCGGGATATTAATCGGGCATCCATTTTAAAAAATCATTTTTGAGACAGGTCCCGGAATATCCGGACCTGAAGCGGCCAGCCGCCAGCGGCCGGCCGCTTCAGGTCTATTGCACGCCCGCCTGTTTGCTGCTACGATTTTATAAGCATTCCAGAGCATTCAAAATTCATTTCAAAAAGCGGGTGCCGCTTTCCGGGCAGATCTCCGCAAGAGGCGATAAAATGGCGGAAAAAAACAGGTTCATAGGGCTTTTGGGGCTCGGCTATTGGGGCAAGAACCTCCTGAGGAATTTTCACGAGATGGGCGTGCTCCGGGCGGCCTGCGATTTGAATGCCGGGCTGCTTGCCGCGCACGGAGGGATGTACCCCGGTCCGGACTACTCATCGGCTTTCGACCGCGTTTTTGACGACCCCGGAATCACGGCCGTCGCCATCGCCACTCCGGCCGCGACCCATCACGAACTGGCCTTGAGGACGCTGCGCGCCGGAAAGGACGTTTTTGTCGAAAAGCCGCTTTCCCTTACGGTGAAGGAGGGCATGGAGCTTGTGGAGACGGCCCGCAAACTGGACCGGCTCCTCATGGTGGGACACATACTCAGGTATCATCCGGCCATCGAAAAACTCAAGATATTAATCGATTCGGGCGAGCTCGGCAGGGTCCAGTATATATATTCTAACCGGTTGAATATCGGGAAATTGAGGACGGAGGAAAACATCTGGTGGAGCTTTGCCCCGCACGACATCAGTGTTATGCTTTACCTGGTCGGCACGGAGCCGGCCTCGGTGGCCGCTTACGGAGGGGATTATTTAAACAGCGGCGTTTCCGATATAACGCTGACGGCGCTCGATTTCAAAAACGGCGTCAGGGGGCATATTTTCGTAAGCTGGTTAAACCCGTTCAAGGAACAAAAATTCGTGATAGTGGGCTCAAAGGCGATGGCCGTCTTCGACGACGTGAGCAAGGAAAAGCTCTTCCTCTACCCGCACCAGATCGACTGGAAGGAGGGCAAGATACCCATCGCCAGGCGGGCGGATTTCTCCGTGGTCCCGGTGGGAAACGAAGAGCCCCTGAGGGCCGAACTCCGGCACTTCGTTGAGTGCGTCAAAAGCAGGCGAAAACCGGTCACGGACGGCGAGGAAGGGGTCAGGGTGCTGAAGATACTCGAGGCCGCCCAAAAGTCCCTCTCCTGCGGCGGAAGGACGAACTGCGGGGAGGCGGGGTATTTCGCGCATGAAAGCGCCTTTGTCGACAGCGGGGCCGAAATCGGCCAGGGCACGAAGATCTGGCATTTCAGCCATATCCTGTCCGGCACGAAGATCGGGAAAAACTGCACCATAGGCCAGAACGTTATGGTAGGGCCCGACGTGACGATAGGAGAGGGCTGCAAGCTCCAGAATAACGTCTCCCTGTATCAAGGGGTGCGGCTGGAAGACGGGGTCTTCTGCGGTCCGTCCTCTGTTTTCACGAACGTCTATAACCCGAGGGCGTTTATAGAAAAGAAGACGCAATTCCGGCAGACCCTTGTGAAGAAAGGGGCCACGGTCGGCGCAAACGCCACTATCGTCTGCGGCGCCACGATTGGAGAATACTCTTTCATAGCCGCCGGGGCCCTCGTAAGGCAAGACGTCCCATCCTACGCGCTTTATGCCGGGGTGCCCGCCAGGAGGATCGGCTGGATATGCAAATGCGGCGCCACGCTCGGGGGCTTCGACGGCAAAAACCGGGCCCTTTGCGTGGAGTGCGGCAGCATCTACGGGCTTATCGATGAAAAACTGGCACCCATAGAGGAGAAGATATGAACCTGCAGGCCGAGGAGAGAAAAATACCGATGCTGGATTTGAGGCTCGAGTACGAGCGGATGAAAGAGGACATAGACCGGGCCATAAGCAAGTGCCTGGCGCATCAGAGCTGGATATTCGGGCCCGAGGTCCGCGAGCTGGAAGAAAAAGCGGGCGCCTATCTTGGCGCGGCCCACTGCGTCGGCACCTCTTCGGGCACCGAGGCGCTGGTGCTCGCCTTGCGTGCGTTGGCCATAAAACGCGGTCGTGAATATTTTGAAAAGGAAGACGAGATAATAACCACGCCCTTTACCTTCACGGCCACGGGGGACGCGATACTCCGGTCCGGCGCGACACCCGTATTCATTGACATAGACCCGGCAACCTATAACCTGGATGCGGCCAGGCTGAAGAGATACCTGGAGGCCGGCCCCGGCAGGGCCGTGGGCATACTGCCCGTTCACCTCTACGGCTGTCCATGCGATATGAAAGAGATAATGGCCCTGGCCAGGCGGTTTGACCTGTTCGTGGTCGAAGACGTGGCGCAGGCCTTCGGGGCGGCATGGAACGGCCGCAGACTGGGCACAATCGGGGACGCCGGGGCCTTCAGCTTCTTTCCCTCCAAGAACCTTGGCGGATTCGGAGACGGGGGGATGCTGGCCACCGGCGACGCCCAGATCTCCGCCATTGCAAGGATGCTCATAAAGCACGGCGGAAGGGACAAATATAACGTGGAGCACGTGGGTTATAACGCAAGGCTGGACACCCTGCAGGCGGCCGTCGTGCTTTCAAAACTGGGACACATCGAGGAGTTGAACGGAAGAAGGCGGGCCATCGCCGCCCTTTACTCGGACGCCCTGTCGCAAGTGGCGGAGATAGACCCTCCCGCCGCCCCCTCCGGAGGGCTGCACGTCTACAACCAATACACGATTCGCGTCAGGGGCATCAGTGCCCAAGGCGCCGGCGCCATAGGCGCTGGCGCCTTGTCCGGCCTGCGGCAGACGGGCCTCCGGGACGGGCCGAGAGAAGACCTGCAGGGCCACCTCCGGCAGCGGGGCGTGGACACGATGGTCTATTATCCAGTGCCCCTGC
This sequence comes from Nitrospirota bacterium, assembly GCA_021790695.1. GTDB lineage: Bacteria > Nitrospirota > Thermodesulfovibrionia > Thermodesulfovibrionales > JdFR-88 > JAJYGJ01. Next base: position 3,162 of record JAJYGJ010000191.1, read on the forward strand.
ACAAAATGAAGGTCTTTTACGGCAGGTGCGCCGTGCCTTACATGCTGGGCGAAAGCGAACAGGCGGTCAAGGAGGTCCTGAGCCTGCCGATAGAGCCTTTCATGCGGGAGGAGGACGTCCTCCATGTGGCGCGGCTTGTGAGCGGGTTTTTCAGTTCCTAAGCGAGCACGCAAGATGAACATGGCGGGCATGAGACGCCGGTTGCGGAACCGGGGTTGCCCCGGATGTCATCTTTTAATGTCGAAATCTCTCCTCAGGTATGCCGGATTCAGGTAGATGACCTTTCCCTCGAAGTGGATGTCATTTTCCTTCTGGGCCTTGTTGATTACCCTCGTCACGGTTTCACGCGCAATGCCCGTCATATCGGCCATGTTCTGATGGGTTAGCTTGATATCGAGCATTATGCCTTTTTCTTCCTCTTCCCTGCCGTACATGTCGGCCAGCATGATAAACAGCATCTTTATCCTCTGTGCGGCATTGTTGAAACTGAGTATCTGTATCCTGTCATAAGCCTCGCGGAGGCGCGAGCACAGGATCCGCAAGAGCTGGACGATAAATTTGTTCTGGACGAAAAGAAGCGAGTAGAAGTCCTTTTTGGAGACGATGGCGATCTTTGAGTTCTCGATGGCGACCACCGAGGCCGGGACCGTCTTGCCGTCGATGAGGGACATTTCGCCGAAGAAATCCCCGGTCTTGTGGAACGCCAGGATAGTCTCCCTGCCCTCCTCGGTGATCTGCATGACCTTGACCTTTCCGGCAAGGATTATGTACATGAACACGCCCGTCTCCTCCTCGTGCAGTATCACCTCGTTTTTTTTGAATCTCTTCAGGACCAGCTTGCCGCCGATCTGGTTTAATTCGTCGTCGGAAAGGGATGAGAACAACTCTATGTCTCTAAGCGGCAAAACGTTCACCGTCTTATATTATACAGGAAAAAACGGCTTGCCGCGCGCCAGCGCGGGTCCGGCCCCCCCCTCCTCCCGAAAAGGCATGTAAAGGGGGGCTTTTGCCCCCCTTTGCATGGCTATGTGTGTTTGACGGACTTAATTCGTGACAAAGGTGGCGACCGAGGTCGTGGCCTGCTGGCCCGTATTGTCGGT
>JAJYGJ010000137.1 GCA_021790695.1 Nitrospirota bacterium
TCGGGTATGGTCTCGCCGCAGGCGCAAACATATCCCTCCTTGCCCAGCGAGCCCGCTTCAAGTTCCCTACCGCAGACCGGGCAGAGCGGCACTACGCCGTCCGGCCTCCATGTTTTTTTCTGCTCCACGATAAGAGCTATTATAGCATTTTGGCCGGGCGGGGGCTGCCCGCCCCCTTGTTTTAAAGGAGCCGGCGCCGACTGGAAAATGCCCGCGGTTCTTGACATGAAAGGCCTTCTGATGTATAAATTTCAATGAAAACATCATGCCGCGCATGACATGGCCGGTCTTAGCCTGTAGCCCCGGCCCTGATTGGCCCATAAAAATTGAATACGGACAATTTTGATTCGATCATCCGGCCTCTCGAACCGAAGGCGATGGCGCGTCCGGGTGACGCCGTACGATGGCAAAAAAAGCGATATTGCCGCGCCCGGCCTCTCACTGTGAAAAGTTTCAAAGACGGTCCAAATAAAAACTCATACAGGGGAAATGGCAAGATATCATAATGACAAAGATAAAGGTCGCCATCGTCGGTGTCGGAAACTGCGCTAGCTCTCTTGTACAGGGGATAGACTACTACAAAACCCTGGGCGTGAAGCACCCCGGGGCCGGCCTGGGTCTCATGCACGGGAGAATCGGCCCTTACGGCGTGGACGATATAGAGATTGCCGCCGCCTTCGATATCGATGAAAGAAAGGTGGGCCAGCCCCTTTCAAAGGCCGTCTATGCGGCGCCCAACTGCACGAAAACCATAACGGGGGGCCTTAAAAAAAGCGGCCCGAAGGTGGAGATGGGCCATGTGCTTGACGGCATCTCGCCGCACATGGAGGAATACCCCCCCCACAGGCGCTTCATCGCCGCCCGGAAAAAACCCGTCGATGTGGCAAGGACACTTAAGAAATCGGGCGCCCGGATGCTGATAAACTACGTGCCGGTGGGCGCCGAGCAGGCCGCCCGCTTTTATGCGGAAGAGGCCCTGAAGGCCGGCGTGGGTTTCATAAACTGCATCCCCGTCTTCATAGCGTCGGACAGTTCATGGGCCGGCCGGTTCAGGGAAAGAGGGCTCCCCATCATAGGCGATGACGTAAAAAGCCAGATGGGGGCGACCATAATCCACCGCACCCTTGCCAGGCTCTTCGAGGACAGGGGCGTGAAGCTTGAAAGGACATACCAGCTTAACGTCGGCGGAAATACCGATTTTCTTAACATGCTGAACGGCGCACGGCTTAAATCAAAGAAGATATCGAAGACCCAGTCCGTCCAGAGCCAGATGAAAACACCCATGGCGGCCGAGGACATCCACATCGGACCGTCCGATTACATCCCGTGGCTTCAGGACAATAAAGTCTGCTTCATGCGCATGGAAGCGCGCATCTTCGGCAATATCCCCATAGACCTGGAGCTGAGGCTCTCCGTGGAAGATTCTCCAAACAGCGCCGGTGTTGTCATAGACGCCATACGCTGCATGGCCCTTGCGCTCGACAGGGGGCAAAAGGGGGCGCTTCAGGGCCCTTCGGCCTATTTCATGAAGCATCCGCCCGAGCAGTTCACGGATACTCTCGCAAGAAACATGGTGGAGGATTTCATAAGGGGGACGGGCATCGCTTGATCCCGGCCCGGCTCACCCGCCGTCTGGAAAGGCCCCTTGCGCCCTTCATCCGGAAGATAAAGATACACCCGAACGCCGTCACCCTGGCCGGCTTCGTCGTAACCTCGGCCGGCGCCCTCCTGCTGGCCTGGAATTTCCGGGCCGGGGGCATCGTCGTCATCCTGGGCAGCCTCCTGGATGTCCTTGATGGCATGGTGGCCCGGGTAAACGAAAAAACAAGCGCCTTTGGCGCCTATCTGGATTCGGTCCTGGACCGCTATTCCGACAGCTTCATATTCCTGGGCGTCGCATACCACCTGCGGACGAATTGGGCGGGGGTCTTCCTGAGCCTGGGCGCCCTGGTCGGGGCGTACCTTATAAGCTACGCAAGGGCCAGGGCCGAGGGCCAGGGCGCGGAGTGCAAAGTGGGGATCATGGAGCGGCCGGAACGGATAATAGTAATAACCGCGGGCGCGATTTCCGGGCAGATGATCCCCGCCCTATGGGTCCTCTTCATATTTACCCACATAACCGTGCTGCAAAGATTAACCCATACCAAACGGCAGTTGGAAAAAACGACAAGGAAGGCCTGAACCCCCCGCCGCGATTGCAATGCCGGTATCTGGCTGCTCCCGGAGGCAGGGAGCGGGCATATGCCGGCCCCGCATTTTCATGGCCCGCCCATGCCGCGCCTCCCCGACGTTTGCTTTTAAAACTCATGGTATGATATAACGTAAAGCACAAAATTATGCTCCTTGTTCCCGGGGGACATAAAAAAACGGGGACTATGCCGGGCATTCCCGGGAGCAAAAAACTCTTTCCCGGAGTGCGCGGCCAATATCCAGAAGGAGGTCTTTGAAGGTGAATTATTACGAAAACGCCGTGATCCTCGACGACACCCTCTCCGAGGAAAACCTGCGCGCCGCCATCGAGAAGATAAAAGGCGTAATGCAGGAGGCCGGAGGGCAGATCCTGAAGGTCGATGAATGGGGCATGCGAAAGCTGGCCTACGAACTGAACAAGCACAAAAGGGGTTTTTACGTCTTCTACAGCCTGAAGGCCCCGTCGGATGCAATCCGCAAGATGGAGGACTACTACAAGATTTACGATCCCGTGGTGAAGCACATGGTGGTAAAGCTGACCGTCAAGCGGGCCAGGGCGCTTGAGGCAAGCCTTCAGGCCGCCGCCGCTGCCGCCGCTGCCGCAACCCCGGAGGAGAAGGCCTGACATGTTCAACAAGGTGATCTTCGCCGGAAACCTCACGCGCGACCCCGAACTGCGCTACAGCGCCCAGGGCACGCCGATATGCAATTTCAGCCTCGCCGTCAACTCCAGGGTGAAACAGGCATCGGAATGGAAAGAGGAAACCCTCTTCATAGATGTCGTCGTCTTCGGCAAGCAGGCCGAGCCTTGCAGCCAATACCTCTCGAAAGGCAGGCCCGCGCTCGTGGAAGGCAGGCTCCGGGAGCGGCGCTGGGAAAAAGACGGGCAGCAGAGGTCGAAGTTCGAGGTGCTGGCCCAGGGCGTCCGTTTTCTGGGGTCGCCGGGGGGCAAGCGTCAGGCTGAAAGCGCCCCTCAATCCGGCGAGGCCTATTCGCCTCCGCCCGATGACGCCATCGACGAGCCATTTTGATCGCCAAGCTGAAACCTGGCAGGGGTTTGATCGTCAATCTTTGAAACAGGTCAATTTTTTTGAAAGGAAGAACGTAACATTATGAATAGACCGGTAAGAAGCACTCACAGGAAATTCACCAACCGGAGGAAATTCTGCAGGTTTTGCTCCGAAAAAATAGAATTCATTGATTACAAGGACATAAAAGGGCTGCGGACGTACGTGACGGACCGGGGCAAGATCCTGCCCCGGAGGATGACCGGGGTATGCGCGCTGCACCAGAGGGCGCTGACAACCGCGGTCATGCGGGCCAGAAACATCGCCCTTCTGCCCTTCGTCGAAAAATAGGGCGATGCGAATACCCAAATCCTGGGTAAGGCCCATCACCGAAAAAATAGTCGGCGAGCTGACCGCCGAGGGGCTGGTATCCCCCATGGTGCCGCTTGCCGCCCTCATGGATGAGGCGGAAGCCATCATCACCGATGAGTTGATGGTGGAAGACCGCCTGAATGATGAAGTAAGAGAAGTGCTGAGGAGGTACGAAGGCGAGATCGAAAAGGGGAACCTCGATTACAGAAGGATGTTCGACCTGACCAAGCAGAGGCTTGTGCGGGAGAGGAACCTGGTGCTCTGATGCTCTCCGATGAGAAAATCACCCTCATCAGTCACGTGCTGATGCGAGGGCTCCTCGCGAAAAAACTCGTGGCCCTCAAGGGGGACGAAGCGGCCGCCCGGAAGGTGATAAAAAGGGTCTTCGCCGCGGAAGTGAAGGCGGGCGAGCAGATCGACGCGACCGTGAGAAGAAAGATTGAGTCTTATTCGAGGAAGATCGCGGAGGGCAGCCCGGAGTGGGAGATACTCTACGGGAAATTCTACCGCGAAGAAGAAAATAAAAGAGGCAGGGGGCAGGCGTAGCGTAAAATTTGATTAACGCCCCCGGTCGCCGCTGCATGTGGGCCGCGGGAAACGCCGCAGGTTGAAAACCCCGTATCCGTGACGCGCATCACAACGTAAGCCCTTGTAAATAAAAAATAAATAAAATT
>JAJYGJ010000086.1 GCA_021790695.1 Nitrospirota bacterium
CAGCTTGCCTTCTCTCAAACATACCCCGAACCCTCCTTCTTAATCCGCTCTTTCAAAACTCCCGTATTACGGTCCCTCCCCTGCCGCAGCGGGCCCGAAGGCAGGCCCGTTGGGTCCCGCGGCCGGACCGGGCCCCTTATCCGGGCCCGGCGAAGTCCCCTGCATGAAGTATTCCTTATAATATTCGGAGCCTGCCGGGGCAGGCGAATTGCCCACTATGGCGCCGGTCGCGGAGTCCACCGTGTATGAGACGATGCCCGCCGGCGGCTCGAAGCTTCCGGGGGGGGACTGGGCAAGCACGTATTTCATGAAGTCCACCCATATGGGCAATGCGGCCCTGGCCCCGGTCTCCCCCGGTCCCAGAGGCCTCATATCGTCAAAACCCACCCATACGGAGGTCATCACGTCCGGTGAGTAGCCCACGAACCAGGCGTCGCGGAAATCGCTTGTGGTGCCGGTCTTCCCGGCCACGTCCGGCCCGAGGACCGAGGCCCGCCAGCCCGTGCCGTTTTTGATCACGTCCTCGAGCATGGTGGTCATGAGAAAGGCGACCCGGGGGCTTATGACCCTCTGCGAGGAGGGCTCGTCGGACTCAAGTATCCGGCCCCTGGAATCGGTTATGTATTTTATCATTATGGGTTTCATCGTGAAGCCGCCGTTACAGTAGGGGGCATAGGCGCAAAGAAGTTTGATTGGCGCTATGCTCAGGCTGCCCAGGGCAAGAGTGAGGTTGTCGGGCATCGGCGCCCCGATCCCCATCCTGCGCGCAAACGCGACTGTGTTTGCCACCCCCACCTGGTCCAGCAGCTTTACGGCGACGACGTTTATGGAATTGTCCAGGGCGTATCTCAGGGAGACGGGGCCTGAAAAATTGTGCTCATAATTATGCGGGCTGTAAGTCCCCCCGTCCCAGTGAAATGTCACGGGAGAGTCGTCGATGACGTAGGAGGGCGGAATGCCCCTGTCCAGCGCGGCGCCGTAGATGATCGGCTTGAATGCGGAGCCGGGCTGCCTTTTCGCGTAAAGGGCCCTGTCGAAATCGCTCCTTGTGTAATCGTAGCCCCCCACAAGGGCGCGGACGTAGCCAGTCCGGGGGTCCATTGATACGACCGCCCCCTGCACCGTCGGCTCCTGCTCCAGCGAAACCGACAGACGGCCGCGGTACGACGCCGATATCACCTTTACCAGTATGACGTCCCCGCGGCTGAGTATCCTGGTGAGGTCGAAGTGCCTGATGGTCCGCGTCTTGCCGCCGGGCAGCAGGACCTTGCTGGCCCACATGGCGTAATCGACCGGAAGCACGCCCTTTTCGCCGGCGATATCGACTATCGCCCTTTTTGGAGTCACACTCAAAACGGTCGCCTCGGTTATCTCGGATGGGGCGGGCATCACCAGAAAGGCCTCGGCCCTGGTTTTCAGCATTTTCAGATCGTCCATATGCCGGAGCGGCCCGCGCCAGCCGCGCTGTTTGTCCAGTTGCCGCAGCCCCCGCCTCAATGCCTCCTGGGCGGACACCTGATAGCCTTTATTCAGGGTGGTGTAGACCTTCAGCCCGCCCGAAAAGACCCTTTTCGGGCCGTATTTTTTGATAAGGTATTTTTTTACATAATCGACAAAGTAGGCGTAGGAGTCGGAAGGGGGCCTTGCGGCGCTCAGTTTTATGGGTGTCCTGACCGCCCTTTCCATCTGTTTTTCCGTTATATAGCCTTGCTGGCGCATCCGTCCCAGAACGAACACCTGCCGTTCCTTGGCCCTGGCGGGGTCGATGAAAGGCGAGAATTCGGCCGGGCCCTTTATGAGGCCGGCAAGAAGCGCCGCCTCGGGCAGCGTAAGCCTGGAGACGGATGTCCCGAAATAGAGCTTCGCCGCTTTCGCGACACCGTAGGCCCCGTGCCCGAAATAGACGCGGTTGAGATAAAGCTCCAGTATCTCGTCCCTGGTCAGATGCTTGGCGATCTTTATCGCCAGGGCGGCCTCACGCAGCTTTCTTTTGAAGGTCCGCGCGGGGGTGAGGAAGGTGATCTTCGCAAGCTGCTGGGTTATGGTGCTGCCCCCCTGCACCACACGGTGGAAATAGAGGTCCGTGAGCGCCGCCCTGATTACGGCCTCGTAATCGATCGCGGGGTGCTTGTAGAACCGGGCGTCCTCCACGCTGACCACGGCGTTTATAATGTCTTGGGGTATCCGCCGGAACGGCACCTGGATGTTTTTATGCGCGCTGATCTCCGTTATGAGCGTATCGTCGTCGGCGTATATCCTGGTGCCGGGCATATTGCCCTCCCTGAGCTGCTCTATGGAGGGCGCGCCCCTTATGAAGCCAAAATATCCCCCCACCGCCGCGCCCGCCATGAGGGGGATTATTATCAGCAGGACCCTGAGGAAGAATTTCATCAGTTCGGATTATAAAATTTGCGGGAAAACTCTGTCAAAGCCGCCGGTCACAAAAAAAGGACCTCCGCGAAAGTCCATTGACCTTGTAAAGGCAACAATATGGATAGCGAGCGTCAAGCGAGCGAACATTAATGAAATGAATCAAATTCCCTACATTAGAAGTTCCGAAAGGAACTTAAATTGCTTAGCTTCCATTCTTGAGATTATAATATAAAATAGTGAAGAAGGCGATTTATGCGGCGGGTTTGTTATTCGCCGGTTTTCTCCTTGGGTGGTTTGTTTTTTCTTTTGTCGCCGGGCCCGGCTTCATCCGGGGCGGGCGAATAGGGACGGCGCCCGCCGGCGGCATCTCCCAGGCGAAGGAATCGGGCGATTTCGTACGGATAGTCAAGGCGGTTTCGCCCTCGGTTGTGAACATCTCCAGCCAGCGCGTCGCAAGCGAAAGCGTCGGGGAGCCGGGGGGGGATTCGAACACCTCGTCCGGGTCCGGAGACCGGAGCGGGCAGAGCCTGGGCTCCGGCGTGATCGTCTCTCCGGAGGGCTATATAATCACCAACGATCACGTGATAGAGGGCGCGGACCACATAACGGTGACGCTGCTCGATAACAGGTCCTATGAGGCGAAGGTGATCGGCACCGATCCGAAGACGGACCTGGCCCTTCTGAAGATCGATGCCTCGGGGCTTCCGGCGGTGAAATGGGGCGACTCCGATTCGCTCCAGGTGGGCCAGTTCGTGCTTGCCATTGGCAACCCCTTCAGTTTGAGCCACACCGTCACGATGGGCATCATAAGCGCCGTGGGCAGGGCAAACGTGGGTATCGCGGATTACGAGGATTTCATACAGACCGACGCGGCCATAAATCCGGGCAACTCCGGAGGCCCCCTGGTGGACGAGGATGGCGACGTCATAGGCATCAACACGGCCATCTTTTCCAGGAGCGGCAGCTTCCAGGGAATCGGTTTCGCCGTGCCCAGCAACATGGTCCTCGATATAATGGGGCAGCTCAAGGCCAGGGGCAAGGTCATAAGGGGATGGGTAGGCATTACGATGCAGGAGCTTACGCCGGAGCTGGCCGAAAAATTCGGCATGGTCATGCCGAGGGGCGTGCTTGTGAGCGACGTGGCAAGAGGCGGCCCAGCCTGGAGGGCCGGCCTTCGAAGGGGCGATATCATCGACCGGTTCGGCGGCAGGCCCGTGCCGAGTCCGGCCGTGCTGAAAAACCTGGTCGCCGAGACCAGTCCCGGGCGGAGGGTTTCGATCGGCGTTTTCAGGAGGAGGCATGAGTTTCGTCTTTCCGCCAAAGTGGCGGAGTTGCCGGCTGACCTGAGCGCAAGGGTATTTACGCCCATGCGCCGCGAGGCCCCCATGAGCGTTTTTTCAGGTCTTGGCGTGATGGACCTGACAAGGGACATCAGCCTGCAACTGGGCCTTCCGGAGGGGGAAAAGGGGGTTGTCGTGGCCAACGTGGATGATGGCAGCCCCGCGGGAGAAAACGGCATAAGGAGGGGAGACGTGATCGAGGAGATAGAGCGAAGGCCCGTAAGGTCGCTCGCCGAATTCAATGCCATGGTGTCCAGGCTTTACGCGGGGGAGAAGTCCGTGATCCTCCTGGTGAACCGGGACGGCAAAAGGTCTTACGTACTTTTGAGACGGAACTGAAAACCTATAAAAATCCGTCAAAAGCTGGAAAATTCATAGATACCCGTAAGGGCCGGAAAGAGGTGAAGAGATGCTGGTTTTCAGACTGGCCATAATAATCATCTTCTCCGTCGCGGGGTTTTTCCTCGGGGGAAGTTACGGCCACCCGGTTGCGGGCATGATACTGGGCTTCATCTTC